>VHCZ01000460.1 GCA_016871535.1 Verrucomicrobiota bacterium | reverse complement strand
GCGATTTCGCTTTCTGGCTTCGTTTCTCCTCAGTCGCAGAGCCCTGGCTATGCTCCTTCGTCGTGCCTCGCCAGAAAGCGAAATCGCCTCCAGCAAAACCGGAATTTATTTTTGCACAGACCCTAAGGCCCGGGTGAACCGCCGGTAGTTGATCGAAGTCAATCCGAAGCATGGGGAGCGCACGCGCCCTCGCGTGCCTCTGGTCGGCGCCCCCGCCGACCACAGGCTTCCGTCCTAAGAAGTGATCGTTGGATGAGATGGTTTCCGTTTCCTGTTCAGAACACAGAAGAAACGGTCACCGAGGATTACTCCTGCAAATCCATAGAACGGTCCTCCCGCTGCCGCAGCAGGCGATCGATCGTGGCTTGCATCAGGCTGCCGTCGGCGTTGATCAAAATGTTGGTCCGAGATTGAGCGCTTGGCGCCGAACCCTGCCTTCTCCAGACCTCCAACGCACGCGTCCGGGCCCAGGCGCGATCGGGGGCCGGACCGACGAAGTCGTAAGCGAAGTTCTCGAATCCTGGGAGGCTGCGCAGCGAACGTTGCGCGACGTAGCGCACGGCAGAATAAGGATCCTCGAGGAGTTGCGCCAAGAAAGGAGGCAACCAAACTTTTCCTGACGCCTGCCGGGCAGCCTCCCAACCCATGCTCCACGCGGCCAGCGCGCGCTGGCCGGCATCCCCACGCAACGCCCAGAGCACCGCCGCGGAAACTTCCCGTTCCTCACCGCGCACCTCGACCGCCGGGGCGCCGTGCCACTCCGACAGATGCCGGGCGGTCCACTGAAGCGTCTGATCGAGATGACAGAGATTGCAAGCATTGGGGCGGCCGGTTTCGAGCGTGGTTCTGACACTGGGACTGCTGATGCGATGGCTGCGAATGGCTTTGAGCAAGCCGTAAGTCGTGTGGGGCATGTGGCAGTTGTAACACTCGCTGCCGCTGGAGCCGGTCTTGTGCCGCGTGTGCTGCTCGATCCTGTCCCTGAAACTGCCGTGGCACTGCAAACACGCTTCGTTGCCGTGTTTGGCCGCGGCCAGTTGGTCGTCGGGTCTGCTGTTGTGCATGGAATGACAGGAAAGGCAGGAAAGTTCGCCGCGCTCGTAACACGGCGAATCGACCAGGCCGTTGAACTCGCGGCCCGAAACGCGCACTTCGCCATCGGACCAGTAATGCTCTTCGAGGAATCGGGGATTTTGCTGAAGCGGTTCCCGAAGCCAGGGCGAAAGGTCGAGCCGCGAAGGCCGAACAATCGGCGTGGAGTCGTTGAGATTGTCGCCGGGGCGAAAACGGAAGCCGTTCTGGGAAAAGTTCTCCGTGTGCGGAATCCATTTGATGCCATGACACTGGCCGCAGACGTGCGAGGAAATCTCTTTGTTCTTCTGCGAAGGATTCACCACGGTCGGATCGGAGTGGGTGGTGAAGTGCTGCTGATATCGGTGCCACGGGTGAAGGTTCGCGCGAACATGATCCTCAGCGGGTCCATGGCAAGCTTCGCAAGCGATGCCCAGTTCGCCCACGCGGGTGTCCAGGAGTTTG
>VHCZ01000459.1 GCA_016871535.1 Verrucomicrobiota bacterium | reverse complement strand
GGGGCGATTTCGCTTTCTGGCTTCGTTTCTCCTCAGTCGCAGAGCCCTGGCTATGCTCCTTCGTCGTGCCTCGCCAGAAAGCGAAATCGCCTCCAGCAAAACCGGAATTTATTTTTGCACAGACCCTAAAGCCGGCGCTGGATCAGCTCCAGGGAAATGACGGCGTAAGCGGTCACGAGCGCCGGTTCCTTTTCCCACCAGCGACCGTTGTCGTTGGCCCACGAGCCATTGGCCTTCTGCAGGTTGATCAGCCGCAACGCGAGCTCCTTTCGCCAATGGATCCGCTTGCCGTCAGCGTTGTCGAGTTGGTCCACATCCGCGAGCGTGAGCGCTTTGGCCATCGTGTGAAAATAGAAGAACAGGCCTTGCGGTCCCATGCCGGGGTTTTCGTCCAACGTGTAATTGCTCCGCAGCCAGTCGAAGACCGCTTTCACGCGCGGATCCTCCGGTTTCAGTCCGGCGTAAATGTAACTCATCAAGCCCGCGTAGCTGATGCTCCCGTAGGACCGGAGCGCAACCCGGCCCGAGGAGAGATTGGTTTCCCCGGCCATGCTGTTTCCGGGGTAATACACGAAACCGCCTTTGTTCTGCGGATCGTCCGCGACCCATTTCTGTTGGTTGTGTTCGGGAAGATTCTGGCAATTCTGGATGAATTGAATGGCCGCCGCCCAATTCAGATCGCGCGCGCCGACCAGCGTCTCATCCTCGACCAACGGCTTGCTGTAATAAAGCGCCTCCAACGCCAGCAAGGTATTCGACATGTCGGAGTGCTTGTAGCGGTTCCCGTACCCGATCCCGCCGTCAAAGAGGTCATCGGCCTTGCCCGGCTCGCCGAAGTCCGACTGCAGTCCAATGATGAACTGGCGCGCCTTGACGAGAATCGGTTTGTACTCGGCGCGACTGGCCGCGAGCAAGGCCATCATCGAAACGGCCGTGTTGTAATTCGGCATGTCTTTGCGATAGATGCCGCCGTCGGGTTGGATGCAGTCCAAGAGGTAGTCATAACCCTTCTTCACCGCTTCGGGCAGCGCGGCATTCGCGTCGCGTCCGGGGCGGCCCTGGAAAGCCACGAGCGCCAGGGCGGTCACCGCCGGGTTGTCGCCCGTCGTCCAGAATCCTTTCGGGTCTTGGTGCTTCTCCAGCCAGGTCAAGCCCTTCGCGATGGCCCGTTCGACTTCGTTGCGGAGGGAAAGGTTTTCGGACGAAACGTTGAGGCGCGTGGCCTCACGCGGTTCGGCGGCAAGGCACATCGTCACGGCAGCGATGAAGAGAGTCACAGGGGCGATCAGGGAAACTCTTGCGAGCTGAGGCCATTTCGCCAGGCGAGTCGTCATAGTTCGACCCTAATCGAGGACAGCGTCGCTGCCAAACGAGAATTCAAGTTTTGCAGTTTTGCCCACCAAACACACTAAGGGGTCCGTTTCGTAAATACGCTCACGTTCGTTGCGCCCAATTTGGCCTGGGGCAAGGCGCGACGAGCGAGCATCCCCCGCCAGTGGGGCTGTGACCGAGGAGCAACGCAGCCCCAGGCAAAATTCGGC
>VHCZ01000458.1 GCA_016871535.1 Verrucomicrobiota bacterium | reverse complement strand
TTTTAAGGCATATCGGCGAACGCCGTGCTGTACCGGGCCGTAACGCGTCGGATTCTCCAGAATCGAAGTGACGCCGGCTTCTATGGCGCTTACGAATCGACCGCCCAGTCCGGACTTCTCCTTTTCGTATCTCAAAGCGGCTTCACGATATTCCGCTATAGCGTCCGGATGAAATGAGAGAGTCACCTGGTACGCCGGACGGCTTCGCGGACCTCGCGCAACGCGTCACTTCCCGGGACGAGCTCGACTCGGCCTGCCTCTACGTCAGCCATGCGGCGCTGCACCTCGGCCAGTTGCCGCGCTTCCAGGTCCGGGCTGGTGGACGAGTTGACGCTTTCCACAAGACGTTCCGCGAGCAACAGCCGAGAGTCATCGGGCAGCGCCAGCGCCTCTTCAAGGATTTGTTCAATCGTTGCGGGCATGCTGAGAGCTTAACCGCGTTGGAGACGGATTCAAGCGCGAGTTAGGCGCGGTTCCAATTCCGAACGCGAAACCCGCCTGGCGCGGCCCGTTCCGTACGCGCCCCAATGCTCGTCGAGCACCTTCCGGTGGGGGGCGGTGATCGGTAGTTCTCGAAAGTCAATTGGCTGCCAACGCATCCCGCGTCGGCAGGCGGTTTTGCTGCATCAAGATTCGAATCTCCTTTTGCGAGAGCGCGCGATCCAAAAGGAAAAGTTCGTCGATCGCGCCGCGGAAACCGGCCGTGCCTTGTTCGTTCTGTCTGCGGCCAATCGCTAACGTCTCCGTCCCGCTCAGGACAACACGCGGCTCGCCGCCAAGGCCTTTGACTTTTGCTTTGATGAAATGCTTCGCGGAGACGCGATCCAGGCGGCCATCCACGTATTGTTTGATCTGCATTTTCTGCGGTCCGCGGAGCGAGTGCGAAAAGACGACAGCCACGTGGTGCCATTGGCCGTCGCGTAACGGGGTCGTGCCGATGATGAAGCCGCGGCCCACGCTCGTCCTCAATGCGCCGAATGCGCCCTGGTGCGGCGCGCGATTCCAGGCGAACTCGACGGGGTCCCCGTTCGATGCGAGCGGCCCGGAAAGGATCGGCTCGGATTCGGCGACGCTGGCGTCGGGCGGCACCTTGATCCAGAAAGCGACGGTGAGCGGGTTTCGTTGGGCGAACGGCGGCAAGAGGGCCGTTGCGGTGAGTTGGCCGTCGCAATTCAGAGCCCGCCCCCAGCGTCCTTCCGCTCGCGCTGTCGCATGGGTGGACAAAGGTGCAAAGGCGAGCCTCGCTGCATATTTGGTGGCATTCGCCCTGGCTTCTCCCTCTCTTCCCGGGAAAGGAAGGAGCGGGTTAGGGAGAGCGGGACGGGTTTCCTGGACTTTCCCCTCTCCTTGGTTCTCTCCCCGCTCGTTCCTCGTGGGGAGAGGAAGAACAGGTGTCCCAGGCTTGTTTGAGTCAGCGCTGGAGGTGCCGGTGACCTGAACTGCAGCGAAATCGCCTGCCGTTTCATCGAACGGCCAATGGACGAACGAGGCGGGTCGGAGGACACGGTCGAGGGCGATCTTGCGCGCGAAGCGCTGGAGCTTTTGCTCGCGATTGCGCACTTCAGCCACC
>VHCZ01000457.1 GCA_016871535.1 Verrucomicrobiota bacterium | reverse complement strand
GGGGCGATTTCGCTTTCTGGCTTCGTTTCTCCTCAGTCGCAGAGCCCTGGCTATGCTCCTTCGTCGTGCCTCGCCAGAAAGCGAAATCGCCTCCAGCAAAACCGGAATTTATTTTTGCACAGACCCTTAAGGGAAAAGCCTATGAATACATTTTCTCAAACGAACCCACGAAAGGACGGCGTCTCTTCCCTGGTCGAGATTTTGGTCATCGTTGCGATGATCGGGGTTTACTCCGTCTTGCCTGGCGCGTTTGCCACCGAGAAACCTGCAATCGCCGATACAAAGATGGTCTGGATACCGCCCGGCGCCTTCAAACTCGGAAGTCCATCCAATGAGATCGGCTGGATTCCGCTCGAACGGCCATGGACCGTGACCTTTACGCGCGGCTTCTTTATGGCCATTCGGCCAAGCACGAGGTGACTCAGGGGGAGTTTCTGGCCTTGATGGAATACAATCCGAGCTATTTCTCCCAGAAGAATGGGTTTCCCGAGGACCTAAATCGTCCGGTGGAAACGGTCACCTGGACCGAAGCTTCCGCATACTGTGCCAGGCTGAATGAAGTTGAGGAAGCTGCCGGACGATTGCCACCGGGATGGGAATATCGACTGCCGACAGATGGAGAGTGGGAATACGCATGCCGGGCGGGAACGACTACGCCGTTCCATTATGGCCCTGACCTCAAGTCGGGAACGGCCAACTTCAATGCACAGCAGCGCGGGGAATATGTGCGAGGGGTGGGGAATGTGCCTAATCCGAGTGGAGCCAATTTGGGGAAGCCAACGGCCGTAGAGAGCTATCAGCCGAACGCCTGGGGCCTTTACGATATGCATGGAAACGTTTGGGAAATGTGCTCAACGGTCGGTTCCGAATTCACGCGGATTGCCTTCACTGATCCTCCCTTTATTTCGCCGTGGCGCCGAAGCGATTTGGCGGGACATCTGCGTGGCGGCGCGTGGCGCCACGATGGCGGAAGCTGTCGCTCCTCTTACCCAGGCATTTTTTCCGCGAATCAACCAGGCTCAAACTATGTCGGCTTCCGTCCAGTCCTCGCACCGGTCCAGTTCCAACCGCCAGTGTCGTTCAGTTCACTGGCATTGTTTGAAGGTCAACTTGTCATCAACTGGATCGGGCCGGGCGCTCTGCAGTCGGCTGATGCTATTACAGGGCCCTGGACCGATGTGACGCCGCGCTTGAGTGGCCCGCTCTACACACACACGTTTCCGATTCGTGAGCCGGCCAAGTTCTATCGCGTGCGCGAGTGAGGCAAGGGCTCATGAAAAACTCACCTGTTCCTCGAAAACCTGCGGCTACCGCGTTCACCCTGATTGAACTCCTGGTGGTCATCGCGATCATTGCGATCCTGGCCGGGATGCTCTTGCCGGCTCTGGGCAAAGCCAAGGCCAAGGCTCAAGCCGCTGGCTGCATCAACCACCTCAAACAGCTTCAACTCTGCTGGCAAATGTACGTGGACGACTCCAATGACATCATGCCGCCCAACAAATGGGGCGGGAGTGGCGGGGGGCCGATCAGCTTCTCCGGTTCCTGGCTCGCAGGCAGCGCGCGCGTAGATCGGAACACGACCAACATCACGAACGGAGTTCTCTTTCGCTACAATCAGTCCGTG
>VHCZ01000456.1 GCA_016871535.1 Verrucomicrobiota bacterium | reverse complement strand
GCGCGTCCGGGAGCCATTCATTGAAGTCGCCGATCACCGAGACATGTTTTGCTTCGGGCGCGTAATAAACAAAATTGACCGGGATCGCGAAATTTTTGGCGGAATACCGAGGGGAGGAACCGGCGGCGTGCGGACGACTGGAATACATTGCTTACAACATTGAAAACTTGGTCTTCTCACTCTTCCGGGGATTTGCTCGCCCCGTCAGTTTCACGAGCGAGATAAGCAAGCACACGGAAGCAGCGCAATCAAGGGGAATAAACGCGCGCAGCGAATGCCTCAGTTAACGACGGTGGAGCGACGCTCCTGCGGAGCTTTTCTTCGACGGCATTGGCTTGGCAGGAGCCTCGCCTCACCTGACTGACCCCTTACGCGCGCGCGTTCGCATCGTTCGCGTCAGGTGTGGGCCTGGCTCCGGTTCCGTTGTTGGAGTTCCCGCAGCATGGAATATTTCAAAAACACTTCCCGCGAGATGAGGCGAGCGATGCGCCAGCCTTGCGCGCCATCCAGAAATCCGCCTTTGAGCAGGTAGCCTCGGGACCAGCGGTGCGCGGCGTGAAGAAACGGCGCGAGTCGTCCGGCGGTTCGTCCCGCTTCGAACTCCGATTCCGCCCAGAGGCGCGCGTATTTCTGGCAGCGCGCCCAATGATCCTCCGCGTTTTTGAAAGAGTAATGGTGCAAATCGCCGTTCAAGCGCGCGATTGTTCCCTGAACCTCCAGACGCTCGTGGACTTTGCCGCCAACGAAGCGCGCCCCTCGATCGCACCGCACGAGCCGGAGCAAACGGTCCGGATACCAATCGCCATGCCGAATCCAACGGCCTTCATAACACACACAGCGCGGAACGGTGAATCCGTTGATTTCGGGTTCCGGGCCGTTGGCCTTCAAGGCGGTGAGTTCCTCGCGAAGCAGCGGCGACAATTCTTCGTCCGCGTCGATGCTGAAGACCCACTCATGCCGAGCGAGAGCCAGCGCATGATTTTTTTGCCCAACGTAGCCGGCCCACTCCTGAACGTGCCAGCGCGCTCCAAAGTCGGCAGTGATTCTTGAAGTGGCGTCGGTGCTCCCGGAATCCAGCACGACGATTTCGTCCGCCAGTTCCGCGCAACTGCGGAGACATCGAGGCAAGTTCTCCTCCTCGTTCAGCGTGATGAGGCAAAACGAAATCTTCATCGCGACTTTTCGCGCGCGGCCAGTTCGAGGACCGAGATCGTCTCGCGGACATTTCGTTCCAGGCTGAGATCGACGCCGGCGAGTGCATCGGGCCGAGCGCGCCGTGCAAACCAATATCCGATCGCTTCGGCGACCGCATCCGCGTTTGAAGGATCGGCGAGTACCGTGCCGCTGACGCCATTCCGGATCAGTTCGCTGGCTCCGTTCAGCGAAGAAGTCACGACCGGCAGGCCGGCGGCGAGCGCTTCAAAAACCACATTCGCAGACGGTTCATAGATCGGCAGAAAAGCGAAGAGATCCGCCGCCGCATAGGCGTTTTCGATATCGTCCATCGATCCGGCAAAAATCACGTTTTTTGGATATCGCAGCGGGGGGCGGTCCTTCCCGACAACCAGAAGCCTGATTCGGGCAGCCGACCGCGCAGCCTGTTCGACTCCACCGTCGCCGGGCGGAACTGCGGACGGCGACGCGGACCGGGACCGTTCGAGTCCGCTTTGAAAGTGACGGAGCCAGCCGGGCGGGTGCTTCAGACAACAAGCCATGGCTTCCAGAAGAAAGACCAGCCCTTTTCG
>VHCZ01000455.1 GCA_016871535.1 Verrucomicrobiota bacterium | reverse complement strand
TGTTTTCCTCGATCATGGGCATGGGCACATGGCCCGATGGGAATGTCTGCGGCGAGTCGCCACAGACCGCAGGCGGGTCGCCCGCGCTACCCAGCACACCCTTGGCCCACGCGCGTTTGGTGAGTTCACCCTGCACTTCGAGTTCGCCGAATTGCGCCTGGTCGTTGGCGTCGGCAATCGAACCCGGTCGCAGGCCGTCGCGCTGATGCCGATTCAATGGCAGGTGCGGCTCGCACTTTAATTCAACTGGGTTAAAACTTTTCAAATTCAACTCGCGTCAAAATTTTCCGTGAACTCGGTGAGAGCATTAAATCAAATGCAACTCGCCGGCTCAATGAAAACTCCGTTCAATGCAAAGACGCGGAGACGCAAAGAATTTCAACCAAGGATAAACACTGGAGGCCTTGAATTTTTCCACACAGGCATCGGGCGAGAGTGAAGCCCTGCTGTCGTGCCGCACCAGCCTACGCGCTGACGTGCAGAAAATCAGCGAGACGCAAGTTTGCGGCGGCGGGCGACGCCGTTCCGGTGAGCGCGGCGGTGCGGACGGCGGGCCTTGTCCAATTCCGCAATCATGCGGGCTTCCAGCAAGGCACGCGGCGAAGCGAACGCGATTTCGTGCGTCGCTTCGTATTCCGCGCACTCGTTCCACCACTTCTCCGCACCGGTGAGTTTCTTTTTCATGGCCGTGCGTCCGCTGGAAGAAGGTTCAATACGAAATCGTAAATACTTTGGGCATAGTTCAACGCTTCGTCGTATTCGGTCGGTTGCGGTTCGACGGCGAAGGTGGCGTTCGGATAGCGAAACTGCGTGGCGTAGGGGAGTCAGCGCGTCAGCGGCGTCGGCCAACTGGCTGAAGTTGGAATCTACTTCGCCGGCAAGGTCAGTCAGCACTTCAATGTCGTGGGTTTTCTCGTAGGGTTTGCCGTGATGAACGAGGAACGCTTTGACCGCTTTTTCCGCGGCCTGCTGGCAGTGATAAACCGCCACGTCGTAGAAAGGCGGCTGGCCGGTCGCCGCGCGGCGGGCGGTTTCCAAATCGCGCCATGCTTTGACCATCCATGCTTTCGCTTCTGGTGTCGCGTCAGCCATAGAGTCTGCGGCCACGGGCTAGGATGAGATTTTCGAGTGAGGTTTTGCGTTCCTTGACGCTATCCACTTCCTGCCGCGTCTCGACCAACACGTCTTTGGGCATTCGCAGTCCGCGCAGGCAACGATGCGCGCGTTGCGAGCGGCGGATGGGCGTCTCGTTGCTGTGCGGCACGACGACGAGAAGGTCAACGTCGCTGTCGTCATGCGGACTGCCCCAAGCGTGCGAGCCGTAAAGCCAGACTTGTTCGGGTTGAAATTCCGCGACGAGTCGTTGTGTCGCCGTTTCAAGCAGGTTCTCGTCGAGCGTTTTCATGGGTTCGTTCTAGCAAAGTTCACATACGAAAGAAAGCCCGGCTTTGCTCGCGGTCGTGTTCACGCCTTCGCGTAAAGCTCGCTGCCCTTCTCGGTGAACTCGCGGGATTCTTCTTCCATTCCCTTTTGCAGCGCGGCTTCGTCAGAGATTCCCTGTTCCGCCGCATACTTCCGGACGTCTTCGGTAATCTTCATCGAGCAGAAGTGCGGGCCGCACATGGAGCAGAAATGTGCGGTCTTCGCGCCGTCCTGCGGGAGGGTTTCGTCGTGGAATTCGCGCGCGGTGACGGGGTCGAGGCTGAGATTGAATTGATCTTCCCAGCGGAATTCAAAGCGGGCCTTGCTCAACGCGTTGTCGCGGTATTGCGCGCCGGGAT
>VHCZ01000454.1 GCA_016871535.1 Verrucomicrobiota bacterium | reverse complement strand
TCCTCCTTCCCTCCAAGGTCATCTCCGAGCAATACGCGGCGACGGAAATCGAGACGAAGGACGGCGAAATCATCGCAGGCCGCATTGAGAGCGAAACCGAGCGCGCAATCGTCATCCGCGCGAATCCGTTCGCGCCGGAGAATGTGACGGTGCCAAAACGGAACGTGCAGCGCCGCAGCCTCTCCAAAACTTCCAACATGCCCACAGGAATCGTCAACATCCTGGAGAAGGACCAGATTCTCGACTTACTCGCGTATCTAATGGCGGAAGGCGATGCCAACGACGCGCGCTTTCAGAAATAGCGCTTCCAATCAATTCCCTCCCTTGCGCAGAGGGTCGGGTGAGGGCGAACACGGTGGGACAAGTGCGCTGGATTGATCGGAGACACTGCCCTGATCGATCTTCGTTCGCCAATCCTTCGGGTATGCGACTGCGATCTCGCGGGACGTTGAGGCCGGCGACGGGGAAAGCTGCCGTTGCAGGCTGTTGGCGCGTTGTTGAAAACGCAGGCCCAACTGCGCGGCGCGCCGCATTTGAGCCTGAGCCGCCGCGGGATATCTTTCCGCAAGGACGGCCGCGATTTTCCCGGAGATCCCGTAAATCCGATTCGTGATGGCCTCGACGCGGAAAACATTTGTGGAGAGGAAAGGTTTGGCCGTCGGCGAATCGGTCGAAGTTCAGCGTGAGCGCCGGCAGATCATCCACGCGCCGGAAACTGCCGGGGCCTCCCTTGAGGTGGACTGCCACGTTCGTATAGATCGTGGCGCCTTCCCGAATGGTCGCAGGAACATATTGGCGTGGACTTTTCCGCAAGCGGTTCATTCCGTCAGCGGAGATCTCCATTTCCAACGCCGGGATCGAGTCCCGGAATAGATCAGCTCCGGCGGCTCGTGCTTGCGGAGTTTGCCCGGCCCAACCGGGCGTCATTGAAATGCACAGGAAGGCGCAAATGAGTGAGAGTGGCAGCCGCATCGCGAAAGGCTGGCTCATCCGAATAGTTGCTGGCGCAAGCGTAGGTCTGACGGTCGATCCACGGATACGGTCATTAGACGCGCGACCTACCAATTTGTTTCTCACTTTGTACGGCTAATGGACCTTCCACGGCTCAAACTCTGCTCCGTATCTTGCGAGTCCGCCCTCGGTCGGCAGAGAACCCGGCAGGAGTTCGTGAACCATGAATTCATCGGCGACACCGAATTCGTTCCGTAATCCGGCCTCACTTCCGGGCTTGAAACCGAAGCGTTGATAGTAGCCTGGCCCCCCAACGACTACGACGAATGCCCAGCCTTGCCTTCGACAAATCGTCAATCCTTCCCGCACCAGCGCCGATCCCACACCGCGGCCTTGATGAGATGGCAGAACGGCCAGCGGCCCTAATCCCAGTCCACGGACGGAAACGTTGGCTCGACCAATCGTCACCGGGCTGAAAAGGATGTGGCCGACGACTCGCCCATCCATCTCCGCGACGAGCGACACCGGTGCATGAGCGCCGGCTCGCAGTTGATCCACCAACCGCGCTTCCGCGTCCGTGGGAAACGCGGAGCGGAGGACGGCGTCCACTCCGATGCGATCTTGCGGTCGCTCAGATCGAATGGACATGTTTGGCTCACTTTTCATGAACCCACCCCTTCACCCTTCCCAGGAGGGAAATGCGGCGAAAATCGCGCCGTAGGTGCGCGTTGACTCATGGGAAAAGCTTACCGAAGGGGATCTGAGTTTTGGTTCGGCTGACTCATCATAGTGTGGACTGTTTTCGGACCTGGCGGAACAGAGCTTTGAGCTGCTCTTCC
>VHCZ01000453.1 GCA_016871535.1 Verrucomicrobiota bacterium | reverse complement strand
CTTTCACGATCTTTTAGCTCACCCAGGCATTGTTAGGCGTTGTAAATAAATAAAGGTGTCAATCGAAGGGTGATTGCTGTATGCTTTCCGAGCATGAACAACCTGTCCGAATTGAAGCGGAAGTTTCGTACCGCATGGCCTCATCTGGACGAACGCACGCGGCGTATCATGGCTGCTAGTGAAGCGCTGAGTTTGGGCTATGGAGGGGTTTCTGCGGTACGACGAGCGTGTGGGTTGTCGCGCAAGGCGATCAGCAAAGGGATTCGGGAAATCCAGGCAAGGGGTAAGCCGTTGGTCGGCCGTATCCGCCGGCCCGGAGCGGGCCGTAAATCGATCACCGAATCCGATCCGGGTCTGGTGCAGACGCTTGAGGGGTTGATTGATGAGCAAACGCGCGGAGACCCGCAGTCTGCGCTGCGCTGGATTTGCAAAAGTACGCGAGCCATCGCCGAGGAACTGGATCAGCAGCAACATCCTGCCAGCCACATGAAGGTCGCGCAGATTCTTCATCAACTGGGCTATAGCCTCCAGAGCAATCGCAAGACCGAGGAGGGAGCGGATCATCCCGACCGCGATGCCCAGTTTCGCCACATCAACCTCACGGTCAAAAGATGCCTGAGGCAAGGGATCCCAGTCATTTCGGTGGACACGAAAAAGAAGGAACTGGTTGGCAATTACCACAATGGCGGCCAGCAATGGCGTGCAGCCAAGCAGCCCAGGCGGGTGCAAGGTCACGATTTTCCCGGTCCAGAAGTTGCCCGCGCCTATCCCTATGGCATTTACGACATTGGACGCAACGCCGGTTTTGTTAATGTGGGAACCGACCACGATACCGGTGCCTTTGCGGTGGCATCGATTCGGGGTTGGTGGCGCACCGAGGGCAAACGCATTTATCCGCATGCGAAAACGATCCTGATCACGGCCGACGGCGGTGGCAGTAACGGGTGGCGGTTGCGGCTGTGGAAGTTGGAGCTGCAAAAATTCGCCAACCAGACCGCACTGGGCATTGAGGTGTGTCACTTTCCTCCCGGCACCAGCAAATGGAACAAGATCGAGCACCGACTGTTTTCCTTTATCTCATCGAATTGGCGCGGCGAGCCGTTGCGGGACTACGAAACCATCGTCCATCTCATCGCCGCGACGACCACGGCCAAGGGATTGAAAGTCACCTGCCGACTCGATCGGCGCAAATACCCCACCGGGCGCGCAGTCAGCGATGAAGAGATGCAGCAGGTAAACCTCAAACCCAACAAGTTTCATGGCGAGTGGAACTACCTCATCAAGCCAAACGTGAAGACAGGTTGATACCTTTATTTATTTACAGTGCCTTACTAAACGACTTTCCGTTCTTCAACGCGAAAGTTTCGAATTCCAATTTTTCTGTGATCTCTGTGTGCTCTGTGGTGAAGTAAATTGTGTCAGCGACGGCAGGCCCCCGTGCCCTGGGAAGGGTAACCAAGGGGGGTTGCCCCTACAACGAACAAGAAACGACTATCGGAAAACCTGGCGTCAGCGGGGAAACGCTCAGCTTTTGTCAGGCTCTTTCTTCTCGCCCAGTTGGCGCTTCCAGCCCAGGGTGCGCGCCTTGGCGGCGATCGCTTCGGCCTCGGCGATGAGGCCCTTTTTCTGGTAGAAGATCGACAGGCTGGTGTACGCCAACTCATCGTCCGGCGCCGCTTCGATGAGCCGCTTGCCGACCTCGATCGCCTGGTCGAACTTTTCCTGATGGGAGTAGGTCATCGCCAAGGCGTGCAGCGCGTCGGCATAGTTGGCATCTTGGTCGAGCGCCTTGAGATAGGCGGCCGCCG
>VHCZ01000452.1 GCA_016871535.1 Verrucomicrobiota bacterium | reverse complement strand
AGCAATGGTTGTCCTCCACGAGATCGGCGGCTATTCTTCCGCGGCAAAGCAAACGGTGACGAACTTTTTGAAGGACAGTCGTGACCAACACATTTGAACACATCTTTCCCGCCATTCGTGGCATGCAAGCGGGACAGGACATCTTCGTTTCCCTCTGCCCGCTGCAACTCGCATCCAAACTCTTTTAATTCGCAGAGGGAACGCTGCCCGAGTCTATCCGGAGCACCCGAGTGCTGAATCAAGACACGGTCGAGCGAATAGCGAGGTACGTGTCTGCAAATCCGAAGACTTATGTTCTCTCGCCGCTGTTGGTTTCCGTGGACGGTGACGCTCGCTTTGTTCCATTGCTGCCCGAGGCCGAAATTGGGCAACTGCACATCGCGATGGAGGCGCGCTTCGTTGTGAACGGCGGCGAGCACGAGAAGGCAGCTCTTGAAAAAGTTCTAACCGAGCAGCCGGAGTTAGCGGCAGAGCGGATTCCAGTCGTGTTCCAGCCGGACAAGAGACTAAGGCGAGCAGCCAGGATCTACGCTGAATTGAAGATGTTCTCAGTCCGTCCTAGCGCAAGCCTGCGCCTGCTTAATTCTGTGGACGACGACTCCGCCCGCCTTGCGCGGGAGTTGGCCGAGAAGTCTAAGCCGTTTCAAGGCCTTGTCGAAATGAAGCGGAGCTCAATCGCGCCCCGCTCGAGGATGCTGTTCACGCTGAGCGCAGTCCATCAAGCTACGAAGGCGTTGCTTGCCGGATTGCCGCCTAAGCCTTACGAGGAGCGCCTCGCTCTTGCGCTGAGATTCTGGAATTCTGTTGAAAGGCAATTCCCTGAGTGGGGGCAGGTTCGCTCGGGGAAAATATTGTCCTCGGCGTTGCGTGCCCGTTTCATTCATTCCCATGCCCTCGCGTTGCAGGCTATTGGGAAAGTCGGCAACTCCTTGCTCCAATCGCATCCTGACGACTGGGAAGGATGCCTCGCCTCGCTCCGCCAGATTGACTGGCGGCGGGAAAACACGAAGGACTGGGAGGGCCGGGCTTTCATCGGTGGCAAAGTTTCCAAGGCTATGGCGAACGTGGTGTTGACTAGCAATCTCCTGAAAAAGGCCATTGGGATCGCGCTTCTCCCGTCAGAGAAGACAATCGAGCAGGCCCATCAAGCGGGAAAGGCACGGCGATGATGACGCAAAATGAATGGCTCCGAAAGCTCACCGCGCTCAATCCGGCCGTTGACAACAAGCTTGGTCCGGGAAATGAACGATTCGCGCCGCACAAAGCCCTTTTGCTTTTGTGCATTTTCGAATTGGTGGAGCAGCGGCAACTGGACGCCAACCGGCTCGGTCTGACGGCGGATTTGGTGCTACGTTTTCAGTCCTTCTGGCGGATTGTGGTTTCACGATGGACGACTAAGCCCGATCTGCGCATGCCATTTCACCACCTGGGGACGCAAGGTTTTTGGCAACCAATTACCAAAGACCTACGGCCATCTACCCACAGAAGCCTCACGGAGTTTGTGGACATTGATCCGTCCTTCTTGGCTGCCGTCGAGGATCCGGGTTTTCGGCGGCGGGCGCGATCCGTAATCATTACGCAGTACTTCCCGCCGGTAGAACAGATTGCTCTGCGAACCTTGACGGGCGTCGATGACGAGAAAGCTCAGGCGGAATTCAAGCAAATCAAAGCAGAAGCCCGCGAACACGCCCGCAGCACTGCACGCGATGCACGCTTTCGCATCGAGGTTGTTTCTTCTTACCTTTTCACATGTGCGCTGACTGGTTACAGCCTTACGACAGTCTCAAACAAATGCATTGTGGACGCCGCACACATCCACGAAAGGCGTGACAGCAAGAACGATGACCCTCGCAACG
>VHCZ01000451.1 GCA_016871535.1 Verrucomicrobiota bacterium | reverse complement strand
CGTCGCGTATGGGGCAAACTGGAGCCACGGCGCGGGCTCGGAGCACCGAAGCGCGAGAATTGATGCGCAAATTTCCCAAAATTTTTTACCAGCCACTCAACACGTAGCGCAGTACGCTTGTTTTAGGACTAGTAAACCTTCCGGAGATGCGAGGGCAGGATATTCAGTTCGGAACGGTATTTCGCCACCGTCCTCCGGGCGATGACGATGCCCTTTTCCGAGAGCAGTTTGACGATCTCCTCGTCCGAGAGCGGCTTGCTCGGAACCTCCTTCTCGATCATCTCAGAAATCATGTCCTTGACGCTCGTATTGGAAAGGCCGACGCCGCTGGCGGTTTTGATACCCGAAGTGAAGAAATACTTCATTTCGAGGACACCCCGCGGCGTTTGCATATACTTCCCCGACACGGCGCGGCTCACAGTGGTTTCATGCACGCCGACCACTTCGGCGACCTGAACCATCGTCAGCGGCTTGAGCCGCGAAACCCCGTGCTCCATGAACTCGCGCTGGCGGCTCACGATCTCTTTCGCGATGTTCAGGATCGTCTGTTGCCGCTGATGGAGGCTCTTGATCAGGAATTTCCCCGCGCGAATCTTGTCGCGAATGTATTCGCGAACCTCAGTGGAACTGTCCGGCTGCGCCATCAAATCCTTGTACGTGTTGCTGATTCTCAAGTGCGGAATCTGCTCGTTGTTCGTGCTCACCACGTATTCGTCGCCGACTTTCTGGACGAAAATCTCGGGCACCACGTATTGCTGATTGTCCGGCAGAAAATCGCGGCCGGGCCGCGGTTCGAGGTGTCCGATGCGAGCCACGGCTTCCTGCACATCCTCGACGCTGAGGTTCAGGCCGCGGGCAATCTCCGGGATGCGCCGTTTGCCGAGCGCTTCCATGTATTTGTCCACGATTCGATACTCCAGCGTATCCTTTCGGTCCGAGCGGTCCAGTTGAAGCAGAAGACACTCCCGAAGGTCCCGCGCCCCGACTCCGGGCGGATGAAAGCCCTGGATGACGCGCAAGACCTCCAGCACTTTCTCTGCGGGAATGTTGGTGGAAAAAGCCAGTTCATCGACACTGGCCTGAAGGTAACTGTAGTCGTCGATATTCCCGATGATCATCTCGGCAACCGGGCGTTGTTCCGGCGTCAAATCGGAAAGACGAACCTGTTCGAGGAGATGTTCCTGGAGGGAAGTTCCCGCCACAAGCGAGTCGAACATGTATTGGCGTTTCTCTTCATCCTCCTGGCTGCGCCGGGCCGGAATATTCGTCTGGGCGAAATGGTCCCGCCACTCTTGATCGAGTTGGGCTAACCGCTCGAATTCAGCCTGAAAGTCGTCCACCGGTCCGGTCGATTTCTCGGTCGCAGGATCGAAAGTCACGTCGGCGGGAGGTTCGCTTGGGTCGGCCAGTTCGGCAGGCGAATCTCCGTCTCGCGCCGGTTTCATTTCTTGGTCGGCGTCGGTCGCGAGCACTTCTTCCAGGACGGGGTTTTGTTGCAGTTCCTGTTCGACCAATGCTTTCAGTTCCAGCGTGGGCGCCTGCAACAGCGCCAACGACTGCTGGAGTTGCGGCGCCAGCACCTGCGACAGCGCCATCCTCTGCGATAGATGTAGGCCTTGAGCCATCGGACGTATTCTAGGAAGTGCTGGGAATATCTCAAGCAAAACACGGCATGAAGATTGCTAGACCGGCCTTAGGGTCTGTGCAAAAATAAATTCCGGTTTTGCTGGAGGCGATTTCGCTTTCTGGCGAGGCACGACGAAGGAGCATAGCCAGGGCTCTGCGACTGAGAGCGTGTCCGAAAATTGCGCGGGGTCCTGCGGCGAGGGATTTTGGCTGTGGCCAAGGCGGCGAGGTCCGAGCATCCCCAACGCGGGCTGTAAGGACCGAGCCAACGCAGGCCACGGACAAAA
>VHCZ01000450.1 GCA_016871535.1 Verrucomicrobiota bacterium | reverse complement strand
GGGCCGACAAGCTGGCGGTGGAGAACAGTTCGGACTGAGTGGAGAAGTTGGGCAGGCTCATCGGTGAGCGCCCCGGCGCGCGGATTTTCGCATGGACATGTTGCTAGCCTGTTGAGTAGCATACACTGATGCAAGCAGAATATCCCATGCGCGTTCAAGTCATCCGTACCAAAGGCCAGGCCCCGCGCTTTTACGTCAACCTCCCCATCCCGCTGGCCGCCGCCTTGGACATCCAGGCGGGCGAACAAGTCCAATGGCAACTACTCGGCCGCTCGGACTTGCGACTCCACCGATTGCACGCTCCCCCGGCCTCTCCTCGCCCGAAAAAGTAGCCGATCGGTTTTTCAGCGGAATCGAATTGTGAGATGTGACCCCGATTCCGATTTGCCGATTTAAGGCGCTGGAACCGACGCCACCTTCCCATAAATCATGCAGCAAATGAGTGAACTGATCCCGTCGGCAACTCGCCGCCATCGTTGGCGCATCGTCCACTCAGAGTGGTCGCTCGGCTGGGGAGGTCAGGAACACCGGGTTCTGGCCGAACTCACCGGTTTCCGCGAACGCGGCAGCGAGGGGTGGCTCCTGGCCCCGCCCGAAGCCAAGGTTTACGAGCGGACCGCGGCGATCGGAATTCCCACGCGCCCTCTCGATGTGAACCGCCTGCATTTCGCCCTCGAAGTTTTGAAGACCGCGCGTTGGCTCCGCAAAATCCGTCCCGACGTGTTGAACACGCACAGTTCACGGGACGGTTGGGTGGTCGGAATGGCCGGCCGTTTGGCGCGCGTGCCCTTGTTAGTGCGAACGCGCCACATCGAGGTGGCGTATCCCAATCGCCGCGTGAGCCGACATGCCTTCGTGACGCTGGCGGACCACGTGTTCACCACGAGCGAGAAAATGGCGATCCACTTGAGGCAAAGCCTGGATTTGCCGGAAGAGCGCGTGACCCCGATGCCGACCGGGATCGACTTGAAACGCTTCGCGCCTGATGGACCGAAGGTGGAACTGCCCTCAGGAAAGGCGCCGCCATCGCTCCCCGCCGTTGGCATGGTGTCCGTGTTGCGCTCGTGGAAAGGCCATTCGACCTTCCTCCAAGCCGCGCGACTCTTGCTGGATTCGAAATTCGCCGCGCGTTTCGTGATTGTGGGCGAAGGACCCATCCGGCCTCAGATTGAGGCGCAGATCGCCGAATTGAGATTGGCGGACTGCGTGGGACTGCCTGGTCATCGCGAAGAAGTGCCCGAGGTCCTGCGTGGGTTGGCGGTGCTGGTTATCGCCTCGACCAAACACGAAGGCGTTCCGCAGATCGGTCTCCAAGCCTTGGCGACGAAGACGCCGGTGATCGGCACGGATGTCGGTGGCATTCCAGAAATCATCCGGCCCGGCGAAACAGGCCGGATCATTCCGGCGGGCAATGCTCCGGCGCTGGCGGCCGCCATCCGCGAGACCCTTGAAGCGCGCGTGGTCACGGCGGCATTGTGCGAACGCGGCCGGGCTTTGGTGGAAGCACGCCATGGGCTGGACGCGATGCTGGATCGGATTGAAGCGGTGTATGCGCGCCATCTTGGATGAAGGAGCCAAGATTGAATTGCAGTCCGTTCAAAATGCTGAATCCTCTTCGCCTGGAGCTTCCAGGTCGGGGTCAGATCTCTGCCCGGGTCACCAGGACCGAGAAATGGTCAAATGGTCAGCAGGACAAGTCGCTCCTCAGCGAGCTGAAGTCGAACGTGAAGATTCCATGTCCTGCGGTTCCTCGGGACGGACTCGCCTTGTCATCGAATGCACTTCACTCCAAGTCCATGCCAACCTTCCTTGCCTCCAGGTTACTCGGACCCGTCGAAACTTGCTTCGACGACACCAGCATCAGCAGGATCGGAACATCAGCTCGGAGCGGTTTTGAAAGCTTGCAAGGAACAGACTGTCAGCTCCGGGTCGCGGAGGCGCGAGGAGCTTGTCGG
>VHCZ01000449.1 GCA_016871535.1 Verrucomicrobiota bacterium | reverse complement strand
CCGCCGCCCGGAGGGTTTTCGCGCCAAAGGCCGCCTGGCTTCGTTGCTCCTCAGTCGAAGATCCAGGGAGGATATTCTCCTTCGTTGCGCCTCGCCATCCGGCCTTTGGCGCGAAAACAGGACCCCGCGGAATTTTCGGACACGCTCTTAGACAACGGAGTTTCGATGGCCGTGAGGTCAACAGGATGCCTGACCTACTTCAGCTTCTTCAGAAGCTCGTCCAGACCGCCTGCGACCGGCTCGATTTCAATTCGGCCTGGCTTTTCCCCAACCGAGGTTCCGGGACTCGAGTCCGATGTTCTGAGAGAGAGGAGAGGCCCGGAAGACGCGGGCATCCGGGTAACTGTGACTTCTGCCTCCGCGTTTGCTTCCTCGTCGTAAACCTCGTGGCCCCGCGCCGGGATGTGCCAGTTCGTGCGGCGTTCAAGCCAGGTGCAATACCGCGGGAAGGTCCACATGCCATGGTCCGCGCCAGTCTCCATCACGGAAACGATTTTGAAGAACTCCCGGTTCCGGATGAAATGCTTGATCGGATGAGTCGGAACGAGAATCTCGCATTCCGGCACGCGAATGTTCAGGTCGGCGCGAAATTGAAGGCGCTGACAAACGACTCCGACCAGGCAGTCCGCCAGTTGCGCCGCGACGTTGTTCTGTATTTCCCCGGGGAACGCCGAGACCACGCGTTGAAGCGCCTCGACGCACGTCGAGGAATGCACGGTCGATAAGACCAGATGACCGGTCTCCGCCGCGTTCAAAGTCAGGCGCATGGTTTGCGGTTCGCGCATTTCGCCGACCATGAGCACGTCCGGATCCTCGCGCAGCGCGTCGAGCAGGCCTTGCTCGAAGCTCGGCGTGTCGCGGCCCACCTCGCGCTGCCGGATGTAAGCGCGACGCAGACGGAACGTGTATTCGATGGGGCTCTCGATCGTGACGACGTGCCGGGCTTCCGCGAGATTGATCTCCTGGATCAGCGCCGCGAGGGTCGAAGATTTGCCGCTGCCGGTCGGGCCGCTGACCAGGAAGAGGCCGGTGGTGGGAGCGATGAACCGCTTGAGGTCGCTGTGGAGATTCAGGTTTTCCAAAGTCGCCTGGAAGGAAGAGAGCAATCGGATGGCGAAGCCGATGCCGCGCGACGTGTGCAGGACATTGATCCGGCGCGCACGCCCAGAATGGTCTTGGACAAATCAAACGAGCGGCGCTCGACGAACAGGGGCCACTGTTCCGGATCGATCAGTTCCTGGGCGGCCTCAAGGAGCAGTTTGGCGGGAACGGGTTCGCCGACGGTGCGCAGAGCGCCACGAACCCGCAGCGCCATCGGCAATCCGGGCTCCAGATGGAGGTCGCTGGCACTGTTGTCTCGGGCGACGGCAATTAACGCTTGAAGGATCATCTGAGTGTAAACAAGATTCCCGCCACAAAGTTGCAGCCCGATGAATCCCAACCAACCCGTGAAAAACCAATCCCTTCCCAGAAGTGCGCGAATCGATCGATCCTCTCCCGGCGTGGCTTCCCGTGAGCCGTTCCTTCGGACCGTGGCCTTTAGGCCGCTTCAACGCTCGACTCCGGAGAGTGCGCGGAAGCAGCCTGAAGGCTGCGGTCCGCACGGTTTTCGGTTTAAGGGCCATGTGCATGGCCCTGAGGCCAAGAAAGCTTCCCATGAACCAGACGGTAGGGCGAGCCTGTCCCCAGCGAGCCGAGTCGGACGTGTTCCACGCACGTCGAGCGGCTCGCCGGGACGGACTCGCCCTACCGGCGATCGGTTCAAGGGCCGAGTGCCTGGGTCTGAAACCAAGGGAACTTCCCATGAACCAGACGGTAGGGCGAGCCTGTCCCCAGCGAGCCGAGTCGGACGTGTTCCACGCATGTCGAGCGGCTCGCCGGGACGGACTCGCCCTACCAGCGACGGGTTCATGGGCTGCGAGCCTGGGTCTGAAACCAAGGGAACTTCCCATGAA
>VHCZ01000448.1 GCA_016871535.1 Verrucomicrobiota bacterium | reverse complement strand
TTTTCGCGCCAAAGGCCGCCTGGCTTCGTTGCTCCTCAGTCGAAGATCCAGGGAGGATATTCTCCTTCGTCGCGCCTCGCCATCCGGCCTTTGGCGCGAAAACAGGACCCCGCGGAATTTTCGGACACGCTCTAAGCACTGCCTAAGCACACCTTAAGCATATCGTAAGCATCCGGCGCGCTCAGTGACCAGCCGCTTTCGGAGAACCAGATTGAATCTGCCCCACCAGGTTTGAGTCATGCCTAATCCCTCCTATTCCCAACAGCACAGCCTTTTCTGATCCGGCAGACCGAGACAGGCAGGATGCCTGTCCTACGTTCTTCGGCGCGCTTCTCCAACCGTTTCACAAGCCAGGCAACCACTGATAACCCTGCCGCGGTAAAAGCAAAGATGCTCCAGCCGGCGGCGTCATGCATCCGCTCCAACGCTTCGATCCCGTGGCGATGCGCGGTGATCGAGAGATACAGGGACCGTAGAAAGTTTCCCGTCAGCGCCAGGAGAATTCCAACCAGGAGAAAAGTCGCCTGCGATCCCCAGCGCTTGAAAGTCAGGTTCCCGATGAACAAGCCGGCCATAATGCTCGATTGCAGGCTCCGGACGCCGCTGCACGCTTCGTCGATGCCCACCGTGCAGTTGGGCAGGCGGATGACGTTGGCCTGTTGCACGGCGGGAATCCCCATCAGTTTTAGCGCTTCGACGTCGAGCGTCGTGATCGTTTCTTTCAGCGCGAGCACAACCGGGCTCCAGAGGATTCCCGGCAGCGGCACAGCAAGGAAAAAGAACGCCAGAGGGAAGAGAAAGTGGCGAAAAGTCTTCCAGCCCCGAAGGTAAAGCACATTGGCGATCACGTAAAACGCGCAGCCAATGCTCAGAGAAAAGCTGGCGGCGGGCGTGTTCGCGATGGCCTGTTTGTAGAGTTCGGCCACGAGGACGAACGGAGTTGCCATCAAGACCACCGCGCTGGAAAGCCAGAGGGACACGGGACGATCCGTCGTTGGAATTGAGGACCAACGTTCCCAAACCAGATACGCCGTCAGCACAAGCACCAGCCATCCAAACTGGTATTCGACAAGCGCGCGCCATTGGAATTGAAGATCGTACAGCCACCAACCGATGATCAGGATAAGCGGAAGCCAGGCGATCCATTCTCGGTTTTTCACTGGGGGCTTCGTGCATCAACCTGTGTTCCGATCGAAAAGAGCAGTTTATTGTTAGCCGCAAAGGAACGCAGAGATCACAAAGAAACCACAATTCATTCATGCGGGCGAACCCGCTGTGGCGTAAATGATCACCCTCTACACGTCCCAACATTTCCCACTTTGAGATCTCTGCGCCCCTTTGCGGCTCAAATACTTTTCCGGCTTGGGGGCAAGGCTTGGAGTTCTGCCCTAGGCTTTCCAGACTTGCCCGGTCTTAACTTTGATGTCAGCCAGGGCGTTCCGTGTATCGACGATACAGGATGCCCAGTCGGCAAGGTCTTTGTAGTTCACTGCGTCGTGCGCAGTCGAGATCAACACCGCGTCAAAGTGTGAAATTGTCTCCCGGCTCCAAGCGACTGAACGATGCCCAGCCCAATCACTATGCTCGCGGCTTGGTCGAATCACAGGAACGTACGGGTCGTAGTACGCCACTTCTGCGCCTCGCTTCTTCAACAACTCCATCAAATGATAACTCGGCGACTCCCGGTCGTCGTCCACGTTAGGTTTGTAGGCCAGGCCAATGACCAGCACTTTTGCTCCCTTCACGGGTTTGCTGCGATCGTTGAGCGCTTCGGCCACGCGATTAACCACGTATTCCGGCATGGCGGTGTTGATCTCGCCGGCGAGCTCGATGAACCTCGTATTCTGGCCAAATTCACGGGCTTTCCAGGTCAGGTAAAACGGATCGATCGGAATGCAGTGCCCGCCCAGGCCAGGTCCGGGATAGAACGGCATGAAACCGAAAGGCTTGGTTTTGGC
>VHCZ01000447.1 GCA_016871535.1 Verrucomicrobiota bacterium | reverse complement strand
TTCGGTGACGCTCCAGAAGAATTCGTAGCTTTTCGGAGAGACGTTCACCGCTCGCACTTTGTTTTCCCGATGCTGCCTTCCGGCTTTGCCGGGTGTGGCCAGCCACTTCCGGTTAAGCTCGCTCACGTTCCTGGCCATTTCCGCAGCCGGGATGATGTAATACTCGAAAGGTCTTTCCGAATTCGGGGTGGGGATGCCGCCCAGCACCCAGAAGAAGTTCGGGCCGAAATTCCGCTCCGCCTTCAGCCCGACACTGCACGTCTTGTTGCCCGGCACGAAGGTCTTCACCTGGATGTGAACAAACCGTGTTCCGGCGAGATTGCTGCACAGGACATCCGTGTTCGGCGTGTTGCCCATCGTCACCACTGCCGCATAGCCTCGGCGACACAATTCCCCGGCGACGAAGAACTGGCTGGCGTTGCCTCGGGTTGATTTGTCGCGGGTCATGTAGTTTTAACCCCTCAATTTAGCGGCCACTCCACCGACCGTATCAATGGCACGAACGACTGGCGATTCAAAGTCCACGGCTGATTCCACACTGCTGCCGGGAATAACGGCTCACTGTGCAACTTCACAAGGGCTTCCCACTCGGCGGCACTCGCGAATGGCTTGCCGCGGTCTGCCATCTCGTTGGCCTTCAGGAAGCCGAGATAGACAAGAATAACCGGATAGCCCAATTCGGCGAGTTTGCAGGCCGATGCAAATCGGTTCGACATCTGATAGCGGGCATCCCGGCTCAATGACCATTCGCAAGCAGTGGCTGCTCTGAACTGGGAGTTGGCCGCCTGGATGACTTCACTGATTCTGGCGTGATTTGATTTCATGCCTGCCGAGGGATTGGTGCGCAGTGGCTTTCCAGCCTCTTCTTTTATCAACTCATCATCATGCGCTTTCGCCTCGATCAGCAAGATGCCTGGCTTGGTTGCGGTGGTGCCGGCCACTGAGCAGGTGCAGGCAATATCAAAGCTCGGCCCTTTCTGTATGCCTCCCCTGAAGAGAGCGAACCACCATCGCCTGATCTCGGCGCACTCGCCTTCCCCCAAAAGTCGGACGGCCTTGTGCAGCTCTGCCTCGTCGATCTGCTCAAACCCTTGCGGCATCCACTTATCCTCCGGGCTGATTGCCCCAAACGGCGCGATCAGCTTGGTGAGGCGAGCCGCAACTTCCACAGGATCTCCGTGAGTCAAACCGTGACAACGAGGCTTGCTGCCGCGTCGGTCTTTCGCACGCAGGCTTTGGAGCAATTTGTTCACGGGGCGAGGAGGTGGGCGCGGAAGGCGCGGGTTTGGTGCAACTGCGCCTCCAGCGCGTCGCACTGCCGCAGCAAGGCCTCCACCCGCGCCACGATCCGCTTTTGTTCAGTATTCATCCGATCAGGGCAAATAGGGTCTTAGGTGTTTGGTGACGACCGGGTCATTCAGCCGTGGGGAGTCCAATTTGTAGACCCAAACGATCCGCTGAGTAGTAGTGTGCGTGTAGTAGTTGTCGTTTCTACCGTAATCGGGGCTATACCTCTCCTGCGAGAAACTTGACATCTCGGTCTCCACGACGAACAGCAACGATGGCTTCGGGGCGTAGCACAAGTAGAACTCCCTTTTGCCCACCTCTGTCTCGGCGACCCGAATGGAAATGGAGGGCAGTTCCAGTGACAACACGCCGCGTCCGTCGATCTCGCCGGGTAAATCTTCAAGACCCTGGATGCGTTTGACATCGCAAATCTGGTGGTTGCCGATGATGATTGAATTCTCGGGATAGTCAGCGCGGAGTGATGGCATAATTTGCGTTGTTGAGGGTCAGTTAAATTTCATGCGGCGAGGAGGTGGTGGAGGGTGGCGTCGTAGAGGTGCGTGCCGAGGGTGCGGGTTGGATTGGTCATAATCATCCCACCGTCACCGGCACGAGCGTCATCGTGTCGTTGCCAAAAATATCAATGACCTTTACGGCGATGACGTAGCGGCCGGGCTT
>VHCZ01000446.1 GCA_016871535.1 Verrucomicrobiota bacterium | reverse complement strand
ACAAAGAAAAAGCCGAGAAGGAGATCGCCTACCTTGAGAACAATGGGCAGCGGATGACCTACGGAACCTTTCGTCGCGCGGGCTATTTCATTGGTTCGGGCGTGGTCGAAGCGGGCTGCAAAACCGTTGGTATGCCTTCCATTTTGGGAGGAGCACCGCGAGCTCCTCGGAATTCGATCCGGACCGGTTCTTTGGCGGCTCGTTCAAGGATTGCGCAGTGATGTTCGCCGATTTCTGCAGTTTCACCAGTTTCACTCGCGCGACTGAGAGCACGCGGCTCATGGAGTCGCTGCTGACCTCGTTCTACACGCAAGCGAGAAAAATCATCCACCGGCATGGCGGGATGCTTTACCAGATCGTGGGCGACTCCGTGGTGTGCGTTTGGGGACTGCGCGCAACGAAGGACAACGCGGTGCCGTCAATTCTCGAAACCGCAGCCGAACTGGTGAGCATGACGGCGGCGGTCGCGGAGGACTGGCAATCGCACATCGATCTGATCATCGAGCCGAAAGGCCTGCGTCTGGGCTTGTCCAAGGGATCGGTGATGGTGATTCGGCGCGACAACGTTTATCCTGGTCTGCTGCTCTTCGGGAACCCGATCAACCTGGCGTCGCGATTGCAGTCTGTGGCTCAGCCCAACCAACTCGTGTGCTCGAACGCGGCCTACAAGGACATCGAACAAGCCGGGTTGTCGGCGAAGTTCGAGCCGTTCCGCGGGGAATCGAGCGAGAGCTTTCTGGATGCCAAGAACTTCGGGCCTCTGAAAGCGTGGGTGCTGAATCTGGCGAAGAAGTCCTGACCGCTCATTTGAAAGAACGAGTTGCGCGCGGCACGAACCAGGACCGTTGGTTCGACGTTCCGCGTTCGGTGTTGGATGTTCGATGTTCCGCCGACAACGTCGAACAACCGGAAGCAATCGAATAATCGAATCCCGCCTTCACGCCGTCGAACGCATCTCTGCGAAAGGGCTCGGGAAGCACGCCCAATTCATCCCCATCCGTTTCATCTTCCGCAACAAAGCTGACGAAGGACGACAAGCTGCCGCTGGGTTTCGACGTCTTCGTGCTCTCTGAAGGGCTCGGACGCGAGGCTAGGCTCCCATTGGCAAAATCATCCACGGCGACCTGCCCCCAAATCGTAGCGGCGTTCGGGAGAACGCCGCTGAGTCTCTCGCTTCTCTCCGGCTCCACGCCACCTGACCTCGTGCTGAACCGCTACTGCGACGAGTGCGAATTCCAGGCCCGCTGCGGAAGATCGCCCTCGAGCAGGACGACCTGAGCCTGCTGGCCGGCATGAGCGCGAAGGAGCGCCAGAAGCTCCGCGGCAAAGGCATCTTCACCGTCATGCAACTCTTCTACGCGTTTCGTTCGCGCCGACGCCCCAAACGGCTGCTCGACAAACGCGAGAAATATCATTACTCGCTCAAGGCGCTGGCGATTCCGGAGAAGAAAATCCACATCGGCGGCAGCCCGGAACTCAAGATCGCCGGCACGCCGGCAATCTGGATCAACTGAGTTCTGCAAACCGCTTCCAGTTGCCGTCTTTGAACATTGCCTGAACGTGTTTCAATTGTTCTGGAAATGCAGTTCCACAGGTAACGGCAAGAAAGTTTCTTGCTCGTGTCAAACCGACGTAGAGGTAGCGATCAACAAGCGTGGGTGCCGTCATTGCCAACTGGTCAATTCCGACAAAGAAAACTGCTTCAAACTCGAGTCCCTTGATGAACTCCACGTTAAACACCCGGACCTTGGCTTGATTGCCCAGAATCCTGCCGCCGTGCGAAGCCTCTACTGGAATGTTGTGCGCTTCCAACTGGGTGGTCAGCACCCGGCAAACCGGCACAACCTGTTCCTCGGAGGGCACGAACACGGCGATGGAGGGTAAGCGAAGGGCGTTGGCCTCAAATACCTCCACAATTCTCTCGGCAATCCAAGCGGCTTGGTCATCTGGAGTGCCTTCGACGGTGTCTTTGCCGCAGAGCGCCTCGACCAAGCCATGGAGATGTTGCATGGCATGATAGAAATCCAGGATCAAAATGGCGCCGGGAAAGTTGACCCGCGCCAGTTCCCAGACCCACGC
>VHCZ01000445.1 GCA_016871535.1 Verrucomicrobiota bacterium | reverse complement strand
GAACCTGTCGCGGCCGCGAAAGTTCGGCGCGCTGTGTGTGTCTGGACCGGTCAGTCGGTTGACGGCACGGAGGTGGCGTGTGCCCTAAAAGTGATGCACTACTGAATAGTTACGGCTAAGGCAAAATCGGCCTGGTTCCTGCCAAACTCCGCGATCGGGTTAAGCGGCCCGGCCTTTGCCATTGCCGGAGCCGGAGCGTCTGGACTGTCGCCGTTCCTTTATCGCGGCCACCTGGCAGAGATTGATAATGGCAAACGCACGGTCTTCATCGTAAACGACCACGTCCCACTCATTCGGCTTGGGAGGCATGAAGGCAAAATCCGGATGAGGCACACGCACAACCTGGCCGCTGTTCAACCACAACTCGAATGGGCGAAATGGACTCGCTTCAAGCCGCTTTCTAACGATTTCAGGGCTCATGTCGCCGTGAGACTACTCCCGCACGGAGCTGACTGCAACAAACGAGCTCGTCTGCACTCGTCTGGGGCACGATGCTGATTCGCCTCACCAGGCAATCCCGTAATCCTCGCCGTCATCGCTGGCACCGCCCCAGAACGTGCCGTGTTCCTGATCGAAATAGATGGCCGTGATCGGGCCGGAGGTTTTCCGCGAAAACACGAGCTGATAGCCCATCCTCTGGAGTTCTCGCCGCACCCAGGGCGGCACATGCTCGTTCAAGGTCATTCGCCCCGGCTGCGCCTCGTGGCTGCCAAACGAACTGCGCATTTGATAGCTGGTGATGTTCGCCGCCTCACAAGCCTCTTGCACGTCCATCCCGAACTCGACCACGTTCAAGAAGAATTGGAGGAGATTCTGATCTTGGGTGTCGCCGCCCTGGACCGAGAAACACAGGAAAGGTTTCCCCTTCTTCAAGGCGATACTCGGCGTGAGTGTGACGCGCGGGCGCTTGCCCGGCGCGACGACGTTGAACGGGTTCTCCGCTTCATCCAGCACGAAACTTTGCATCCGCTGGCTCATGCCAACGCCAGTGTGGCCGGCGATGCAGGCGGGAAGCCATCCGCCGCTGGGCGTGATGGAGACGGCCCAACCCTTTTCATCCGCCGCTTGAATAGAAGTCGTGCCGGCGCGGAAGGCAGCGTCGAAGTCTTCGCCCATTGCGGATTCTTGAAGCTGGGCCGTTGACCGCCTCGGCGATTGGTTCGTGCGGGTGTGGGACCAGTCTTTCAGCAGGTGCAAGAACGGGTTCGTCTTCCCTTCGAATGGATAAGGATCACCGGGCCGGATGTCGGCAGTGTTCTTCTTTGTTATTCTCGATCTTCCGGACCAACTCCGCCTCGATCGGATAGCCGTCGGCCATTTGCAGAGCCGGTTCCAAGACCTCCTTGAGCGACAGCGTTCCGAACTCGGCCAGCATGACCATCAAGCCGCCCGGATTTCCGGGCGTGACCGCGGCGAGCGGCCCTTGGCTGGGCGGATACTTGAGCTTCTTTTCCTTGAAGAATTCCGGTGTGGCGCCCGTGGGCGCGACGCCTAGCGCGCTGATGCCGACGACTTTCTTCGTCCTTGGATCGTAAATCAAGGCCTGCGTTTCGCCGCCCCAGCTTACGTCGTCATACATCGTGCTGACGACGGCGAGCATGGCGCAAGCGGCATCGATGGCGTTGCCGCCGCGCTCGAACATTTTGGCGCCGGCGACCGCTCCGAGCGGTTTCCCGGTAATGGCCACCCAGTGGCGACCGTGCAACACCGGTTTGTCAGGTTGGGCGCGGAGGTGGGAACACCCAATCAGACAAAAGACAACAGCGAAGAGGCAGCCAGAGCCGTGGAATGAAATCGGAGGTCTCATGGTGATGAGAATCCTAGTCCGAGCGGACTCCAAAGCCAACTCGCAAAGGCCGCCCCTGACCTGCGCTAAGTAGGAAGCGCCTCTTCGTGCGCTCTCGCCGCGTGAACCAGGTAGGGCGAGTCCACCCCGGCGAACCGCTCCACGTGCTTGGAACACGTCCGGACCAGCTCGCTGGGGACAGGCTCGCCCTACCGTCAGGTTCACGGAAAGCTGCCTTGGTCTCGGAACCATGCACTCCGCCCTTGAACCGATCGCCGGTAGGGCGAGTCCGTCTCGGCGAACCGCTCCACGTG
>VHCZ01000444.1 GCA_016871535.1 Verrucomicrobiota bacterium | reverse complement strand
CAGGCAGACTGTCTGTTGGCCCTTGAGCTTCGCCTTGCTCAACGCGGGCAAAAGCATCCCAGCAAGGATCGCGATGATCGCAATCACGACCAAGAGTTCAATCAGCGTAAATGCGCAGCGGTTGCGGTATAGTTTCATGTCAATCCTTTCTGACTGACTGATACTGATAGGCATTTGCTTTTTCGACGTGGCTGGAGTGTGCCTGGCTGGGGGTGGCCATTCAAGGCGAAACGCGGGTTCGGCATCTTCAATTGACGATGTCCGGACATATGATACAGTGCATTGCCCTGCTATGAGCACGAGTAAACTCGATACGTCCGGTGTCTTCCACCCTGTTCAACTCCATTCCAATCAAACGGAACTCAGCCTGCCTGCCCAGGCCATCCGCTTCCGCAAAAACGGGATCGAATTCTGCTCGACTTCGCCGATCCCGAAGTGGACCGAAATGACCGTTGACCTGCACTCTCGCCGGAACACCAAGAAAGTTCACTGCACCGGCATTGTGGTGGATTGCATCGGCAGCCGCCACACCGGTTACGTGGTCTCCATGGTTTTCATGGACCTGACACCCCAGTCCCAGGAGCGTCTTTCGGAACTTGCGTTTTCGCAGACTGCCTGAAGCGTCCGCAGGCAGGGAGCGGAGGGCATGGAAATATTCCACCGCATTCTGGACACGGCCATCAAAGGCGGCGCGTCCGACGTCCACGTCAAGATCGGCGGGCCGATCATTTTTCGGATCAATCGGCAGCTCATAGCGATCGAGGCGCCCGTCCCGACCGCGCAATGGCTCAACGAGATCGTTCACAAGATTCTGCCCCGGCACGTCCAGCAAAGGCTGGAGGAAGATCGGGAAGTGGATTTTTCCTACTACGCGCCGGGCATCGGGCGTTTTCGGACCAACGTCTTTCAGCAAAAGGGAGAATTCTGCCTCTCGATGCGCTATGTCAAAACGCAGGTGCCAAGCTTCGAGGAGTTGGGTTTGCTCCCCATCGTCAAACGGCTGGCCGAATCTCCCCGCGGCATTGTCCTGGTGGCGGGTTCCACCGGCTGCGGCAAATCCACGACGCTGGCGGCGATGATCGAGCACATCAACGCGAACTTCAAAAAGCACATCATCACGCTGGAAGATCCCATCGAATATGTCTTTGAAGACAACCAATCCGTGATCGAACAGCGGGAGGTTGGCCTGGACACGCAAACCTTCGCCGCCGGCCTCCGCCATATTGTTCGGCAGGATCCCGATGTCATCATGATCGGGGAAATGCGGGATTCGATCAGTTTTACGGCCGCGATGAGCGCAGCGGACACGGGGCATCTGGTCCTGTCCACGCTCCACACCACCAATGCCGCGCAGTCGATCAGCCGCATCCTTGATTTCTTCAAGGCTGACGAGCGCGAACAAATCCGGCGTCAGCTCTCCGGGACGATGCAGGCCGTGATCTGCCAGCGCATGGTGAGCACGGCCACGGGAGGTGTCACGCCGGCCCTGGAAATCCTGATCAACACCCCCACCGTCCGCAAATTGCTCGAGGAAAATCGCCTGGATAAACTGCCCGCCGCCATTGAGACCGGGGTCGAGGACGGGATGCAGACCTTCAATCAGGCCCTCTTCCAGTTGGTCAAAGACCGCAAGGTCACCGAGAAAGAAGCCCTGGCCAAAGCCTCAAATCCTCAGGCCCTGGAGATGAACTTCAAAGGCATCTTCCTCGACGAAGGACGGCGAATTCTCGGTTAGAGCCTGTCTGAAAATTCCGCGGGGTGCTGTTTTCGAGCAAAAGGCCGTATCAGGCGCGACGAAGGTCTTCGACTGAGGAGCAACGAAGCCAGACGGCCTTTTGCTCGAAAACCCTCCGGGCGGGTCTTTTGTCTGCGGCCTGCGTTGGCTCGGCCCTTACAGCCCGCGCGGGGATGCTCGGACCTCGCCGCTTTGGCCACAGCCAAATCCCTCGCCGCAGCGCCCCTCGCAATTTTCAGACAGGCTCTTAGAGCGTGTCCGAAAATTCCGCGGGGTCCTGTTTTCGCGCCAAAGGCCGGATGGCGAGGCGCAACGAAGGAGAATATCCTCCCTGGATCTTCGACTGAGGAGCAACGAAGCCAGGCGGCCTTTGGCG
>VHCZ01000443.1 GCA_016871535.1 Verrucomicrobiota bacterium | reverse complement strand
GAAACGGACCACTAAGCATTGTTTCCGGGCTACAGAGCCGTTATCACGCCGGGTACGCGGAGACAGTTCAGCGCATCCACGATGGCGCCATCGGTGACATCATTACCATCGAAGAGAACTTCCTGCGCGCGCCCTACGGCGTCATGCAGCGCAAGCCCGGCCTGAGCGAACTGCAATGGCAATTGAGCGCGCAGTATCGGTTTCGCTGGCTTTCGGGCGACGACGTGCCCCAATCGCTCGTTCACAATCTGGACCGCACAAGCTGGGTGCTGGGCAACAAAGTTCCGCTCAAGTGCCACGGACTGGGTGGGCGTTCCTCAATGACCGAGCACATCTACGGCGACGTGTTCGATCATCACTCGGTGGTCTATGAATTCGAGAGCGGCGTCCGCGCCTACGCATTTTGCCGCACGACCACCGGGTGTTACGACGAGGATTCGAGCATTGTTCTGGGCACCAAAGGCAAAGCTTCCATCAAAGCCTGTCGCATTTGGGGCGAAAGGAATTGGCGCTGGCAAGGGCAGTGCGACCCGTATCAAGTCGAGCACAACCGTCTCTTTGCCGCGATTCGTGCGGGTCAACCGATCAACAACGGCGACTACATGGCGCGCAGCACGCTGATCACGGTCATGGGTCAACTCTCCTGTTACTCCGGCAAGGAAGTGACCTGGGAGCAAGCGAGCCAGTCTGATTTCTATTATCCGCCACGACCGGAGGACTGCCGCGACGACATGGACGCGCCTACTCAGCCCGGTTCGGATGATGCGTACCCCGTGCCGGTGCCGGGCCGGACAGTCTTCAATTCGCGGCCAACGGCAACCGACAAAGCCAAGGTCTGATTCCTCTCCCCATGAACCGCTGGGTAGGGCGAGCCTGTCCGCAGCGAGCCGATCTGGACGTGTTCCAAGCACGTGGAGCGGCTCGCCGAGACGGACTCGCCCTACCTGGTTCATGGGCTGTGTGCATGGGCGATTACCGTTTCAAACCCGACTCCCCCGCGCTCAAACTGAGAATTCAAGCGATTGACGTGAGCCAGGCGGGAATTGAGCGTTGAGACGGGTTAGGAACTCGTAAGGAAGGGGGCCGCGAAGCGAAACCATTCATTGGGGAGCACACGCGCCTTCGCGTGTTCCGACCGGCGCCTCGCCGGTCGGATTGAACGCGTCGGTGGGTCACTGAATGGTGGCTGATTCGACGGAACATTTGTGGTCGGCGGGGGCGCCGACCACTGCACGCGAGGCGCGTGCGCTCCCCGCTGAAAGCCCGTGCGGCTTCGCTCCACTCGATTTTCCGTCTGCCTACAGATAGCCATACGCCAGCCATCCGCCGTCCACATAAAGAGAATGGCCGGTGATGAAGCTGGCGCGGTCGGACAACAGAAATGAAATGGCATCGGCGACGTCCCCGGGCCGCGCCAAACGTCCAAGCGGAATGCGGCGTTCGATGGCTTCGCGCGAGACGTTGCCGGCGGCGATGTTGCGCAGGGTCATTTCGGTCTCGACGTAGGCGGGGCCCACGGCGTTAACCCGGATGCCGTGGGCGGCCCACTCCACGGCCAGCACTTTGGTCAGCATGGCCACGCCAGCTTTGGCCGCGCAGTAAGCAGCTCGCCTTGGAAACGCCGCCTCGGCATTCGTGGAAGAAATGAAAACCAGAGCGCCGCCTCCGCCTTGCTGGACCAACTGGCGGCCGACTGCCTGGGCGGTGAAGAATGTGCCGTTCAATTGCACCGCAATCATTTGTTCCCAGTCTGCTTTTGAGTAAGTCAGGGAATCTCCGGGTTTGCTGATGCCCGCGCAATTGACCAGCGCGTCCACGCGGCCAAACCGCGCGACCGAGGCCGAGACCATCGTGGCGCAACTTTCCGCGCTCGCGATGTCCACGGCAACCGCGTGTACTGAGCCTCCAGCGTTGGAAATCTGTTTGGCGGTTAGAGCGGCGGCTTCGGCGTTTAGGTCCGCGGCGGCGACGGACCAGCCTTCGCTGGCGAGGCGGTGAGAAACGGTTTGGCCGATGCCGCTGCCGGCGCCGGTTACGATGGCCACTTTTGGCATGGAGCGACGGTTCCAGAGACGAGATCGCTGTCAAGCTCACGCTCACCGCGTGGGCGCATCTCCGAATGCGGGC
>VHCZ01000442.1 GCA_016871535.1 Verrucomicrobiota bacterium | reverse complement strand
GAATCCAACTTTACGCTGAGCCTCCGGGATGATATCAGAGCGCCATGACATGGGCTGAAATTTGCGAAGACAAGCTTCTGGCCACTTTGCCGTACCGGATCGAGTCCGACCGCTGGGGCAACATCGTTATCAGTCCTCCTCCCCGAAGCCGCCATGCGGAATATCAAACCGAGATCGCTGTGATTCTGCGGAAGACGCTGAGTGCAGGCCTCAGTATTAACGAATGCCCCATCCAGACCACCGAGGGCGTCAAGGCGGTTGATGTCGCTTGGGTTTCGCACGAACGCCGCAAATCCAAGCCCAACGATCCCGCTTACCTCATCGCGCCGGAAATCTGCGTCGAAGTCCTATCGCCCTCCAACACCTCCGAGGAAATGATGGAACGCAAACGCCTCTTCTTCGAGAAAGGCGCGTTCGAATTCTGGTGTGCGGCCTCGAAGGCCAGATGACCTTTTTCGATCCCGTCGGGGAGATTGCCCAGTCAAAACTCTGCCCTCAGTTCCCCAAGACCGTAGTGCTGGATTAAGTGCCGAATCCGAGAGAACCACAGATGGACGCAGATACACGCAGATGGAGAAGCCGAAGTGGGTATCTGGTGGTCGAGACCTCAGGCATTCAACATTCCTTCCTGATCTGCGTCCATCCGCGTTTATCTGCGGTTGAAGTTCTTCTCGGTTAACCCGGTTCAACGATGAAACTACGCATTCCTCCTCTTCCCATGAATCCATCAGCCGGACCGTGGCCTTTAGGCCGCTTCAGCGCTCGACGGCGGAGAGTGCGCGGAAGCAGCCTGAAGGCTGCGGTCCGCCTGGTCTTCGGTTCATGGTTCGTGAGCAGGTCCGTGAGGAACGGGGAACTTCCCCTGATGCTCCTTGCCGCGGCCTCTACGGTGTTGCACGCCCAGACCGATCTGCGTGACGCGCTGAAGGACAACGTCGAGTCGCACTGGATCTATGACGATTTCCAACAGGCCAGAGCGCGGGCCAAGGAAACTGGCAAGCCGCTCCTGGTTTTGTTTCGCTGCGTCCCGTGAGTGGCGTGCAAAAGTTTGGACGAACAGGTTGTTCGTCAGGACGCGGAGCTGCAGAAGCTGGAACAGGAGTTTGTTTGCGTCCGGCTCATCCAGATGAAAGGCGTCGATCTGCATCTCTTCCAGTTCGATTACGACCAAAGCTGGGCCGTGTTTTTCCTGAACTCGGATGGCGCGATTTACGGGCGCTACGGCACGCGCGCCGGGGACAAGAGGAACGCGGCGAATCACATTTCGATCGCTTCCTTCAAGAAGGCGATCGAGCGAGCGCTGGAGCTGCACAAAGCTTATCCGGCAAACCAAACCCAACTTGCTGGCAAGCGCGGGCCGAAGCCGCAGTTTCCGGTCGCAGAGCAAATCCCCGGCTTGCAGGATCGCGCGGTGGACGAGACGACGCCGAAGAATTGCATCCATTGCCACATGGTCGGCGAGCACGTGAGGAAACTGAAGTATCAGAAGAAACAGCTCAGCCCGGCGGACGTCTGGGTCTATCCGTTGCCCACGAACATTGGAATCACATTGAACGTGGATGACGGATTGCGCGTGGAGAGTGTCACGCCCAATTCGCCGGCAGCACGCGCGGGTGTGGAAGCCGGCGACGAACTTTCCGCCATGAACGGCCAGCCATTGATTTCGCAGGCCGACATTCAATGGGTGCTCCACAACTCGCCCGTGGAGACAATGATCGACCTGGCCCTCGAACGCGGAGGCCGGAGCCTTACGAAAGCACTTCGCTTGGACGGGAATTGGAAGGAATCCGACCTGAGTTGGCGCGAGTCGTCGTGGAGTTTTCGGCCGGGGCTTTGGACCATTGCTCTCTCCAACGAGGAAAGATCGAAACGAGGCCTGCCGGCCACCGAAACCGCGTTATTGGTCAGGTGGGTCTTTGGCAAGCCGCCGTTAGCCAAGCAAGCCGGATTGAAGGACGGCGATGTCATCGTCGGTCTGGACGGCCAGCCTGTGCCGTCGGACGAAAGTCATTTCCACGCGCAGATTCGTCTGCATCATCCGCCGGGTGACCAAGCCAGGCTCACGCTGTGGCGCAACGGCCAGCGCGAGGAGGTGCTGCTCCCGCTGGAGTGATCACGAACAAGGTCCGTGCTTCCATGAACTGGTAGGGACGCGTTCCACC
>VHCZ01000441.1 GCA_016871535.1 Verrucomicrobiota bacterium | reverse complement strand
ACCCAAACGACGCTCTCACCCTGATTTTGCAGGCTTCCCCGAATCTCCGACCAAAACATTCGCGCGCCTTTTGGCCTCTGGCCCCCCAATCTTTACGCCGCTTCCCCGAGTTTCTTCTCAGACACTAGTTAGTTAGTTAGTTAGTGACTAAAACAATTTTAGTTTAACAACAACGAGAAACAGTGTCAATCAGCCACCGTACCATCCGAACCCTGATCCTCGCGTGTCATTGCGTGCGGCGCGTGATCGCCGCGCCTCCGCTCAAGCTTGCCTGAGTCTCTCCATCATTTGCCTTGCTGAAATTGGGCCGGCGGGTTCGACTGCCTCTGTCCGAAATCCCAAATCGAACAACTCATAATGAAGGCGATTCGAGTTTCCCAAACTGGCGGCCCGGAGGTGTTGCAGCTTTGCGATTTGCCCGACCCGCAGCCGAGCGATGGACAGGTCCTTGTCCGCGTGCAGGCCGCCGGGGTTAATCCGGTTGAGACCTACATTCGCTCCGGGAAGTATGGAATTCTCCCCAATCTTCCTTATACCCCGGGCTCTGACGCCGCGGGATTGGTGCAAGCCGTCGGGAAAGGAGTGACTCGCGTAGTTCCTGGAAGCAGGGTTTATACGGCCGGGACGATGACCGGAGCCTATGCGCAATTAGCGCTTTGCTCGGAGAAACAGGTGCATCCTTTGCCTGAGAATGTTTCTTTCGAGCAGGGCGCGGCGGTGAACATTCCTTACGCGACGGCGTATCGAGCGCTTTTCCAGCGCGCTCATGCAGTCGCCGGGGAATCCGTATTGATTCATGGGGCCAGCGGTGGCGTGGGGGTAGCCGCGATCCAGATCGCTCGATCGAGCGGACTCCGGGTGATTGGCACGGCCGGATCGGAGCGCGGGGGAAAGATGGTCCTGGAGCAAGGCGCTCATCATGTCCTGGATCACCAGGCGCCTGACTACCTGAGCAAGGTCATGTCACTGACCGAGAACCGCGGCGTGGATGTCATTCTTGAAATGCTGGCCAACGTGAATCTGGGCAAGGATTTGACCGTCCTGGCACGCGGAGGACGCGTTGTGGTCATTGGGAGTCGTGGCGCAGTTGAAGTCAACCCGCGCGACGCGATGAGCCGCGAAGCCGCGATTCTTGGGATGGTGCTTTTCAACACGCCTGAGCACGAGTTGGCCTCCATTCATGCTGCGCTTGTCGCCGGGTTGGCGAACGGCACGCTTCGTCCATTGGTCGGCCAGCGCCTGCCATTGGCGGAAGCGCCCCGGGCGCATCGGGCCGTGATGGAGCCTGGCGCGTACGGGAAAATCGTGCTCCTTCCTTGAGAACGCCCCCGTAGATCAACCGTTTGCAGGATATTTGAACCACCAACGCAAAAAAAACCGGGTCGCTTAGTCAGGGGGTGACCCAGCGACCCGGGGAATGTTCAGGATCAGTACAAACGGGGGTTTGTGGGGAATAATCAGTTCTGGGTGTACAAAACCACAACTGAAATCTATTGGGCACTCAATGAACGCCTGGCGAAGTTCAGCCCGAAAATCACTCTGCCGCCACAAACCGGGCGCAATAGAGCATCGCTTCCGGGGCCTGTCAAGAGGCACCAAGCAAAAAATGGAAGTGAACTTTAGATTGCTATTTACAGTCCCACTTTGATTGTTACTATCCGCCCCGAAAAACTCCGGACGTGAAGAAAATCGAAGCGATTATCAAGCCTTTCAAGCTGGATGATGTCAAGGAAGCCCTCTCCAGCGTGGGCATCGAAGGGATGACCATCAGTGAAGTGAAAGGTTTCGGGCGCCAGAAAGGCCATACCGAGATTTACCGCGGCAGTGAGTACACAGTGGATTTTCTCCCCAAGATCAAAATCGAGGTCGTGCTGCAGGAAAGCGAAGCGGCCCAGGCGGTCGATGCTATCGTCAAAGCCGCCAAGACGGGCAAAATTGGTGACGGCAAGGTTTTCGTCACTTCGGTGGAGAACGCCATTCGCATCCGCACGGGCGAAACGGGCGAGGATGCCGTCTGATCCGAGTTTTCCCTTCGGCTCATTCCTTGAGGAAGGGAGTGTCGTGTCGTTTCATTAATCAAACCAAATCAATCAAAATTCATGAGCACAGCAAAGAGTGTAATCGAGATGGCCAAGAAGAACGAGGCCAAGATGGTCGATATCAAATTCGTCGATACCTTCGGGACCTGGCAGCATTTCAGTTTGCCCATCGCTGA
>VHCZ01000440.1 GCA_016871535.1 Verrucomicrobiota bacterium | reverse complement strand
CCGGTCTTTATTGGTCCACTGCGCGTCGCCGAAGATGCCGTAGAGCTTGTCCGGGTTGGCCGTCTCAATGGCGCGCATGGCGGATTGTAACGCCGCGCCGACATTTTTGGCCGCCTGTCGCACCTCGCGCCAGTGGGCTTCCGGCGGAATCTGAAACCGATGCTGCTCGCGCCCGGCGGCGTAGCGCTTATCGCCGCCGGATTCCGCCAGCGCGGCCTGCGTCTCTTCATCGAACACGTCGCACACGCGCTTGTAGAACAGGAGCGGGAAGATGAACTGCTTGTAATCGCCGGCATCAATCGTCCCGCGCAAGAGCGTGGCCGCGCCCCAGAGATAGGATTCGAGTTGTTGTTGGGAGATGCGGGTCATTTGTTGAACACCTGCGTTCACTTCACCGCTTTCCCTTGGACGAGTTGCAGGAGCGGCACATGAGGGCAGCGTTTTCCAAACGGGATCGCCCTCCTTTGCTGTAAGGGTCGATGTGGTCGATGGTAAAATCATCCCAAGTGAGGCGCTTCATGCAATTTGGGTTCTTTTTAGGATTCGGGCAGCGCCTGTCTGCGGAGGTGTTCCACAGGATGCGGCGCTGGGCTTCGCTGAAGCCGCGTTGCGAGTCCTTCTTCGAAAACAGAATTTTCCAGCAAACCACACAGGATGGACTCGCGCAAACGCCGCTGGTTCACTTCGTCTGTCGCCTGCATGACGGTCAGCAGGTATTGCCGATACAAATCCTGCTCCGTGCCGACATTCTGCGCCTTCTTAAGTTTTTCACGAAGGTCATCCACCTTGTTGGAAAATACTGTCAGGATGTCCCAAGCCAGCCGATTGCGCCGCCGGTCAGTGAGGATCAATCCTTCCTGTTCAAACTTCGCGACCAGCGTGGTGAGCGTATAAAAGTCAGTGACTTTGACGAAGCGCGTGCTGTAGAGCTTTGGGAACATCCTGCGGACTCGGTTGAGTGCCGCAATAGTAAGCCGCGCTCCGCGAGCAACCTGCCGCATGTCCACGCCGGTGTCGGCCATGATGTTGTTGAGCGCTGACTTTTTGTTGATGGGGTCTCCTTTCTGAATCGAGAGCATCAATTCGCAAACCAGCTCCACATGCTTCATGCGGCTGAGTTGGGATGTGCCCATCACGCCCATGTCTAGGAAGTAGTTTTCAAATTTACTCGCCACCTTCGCGGCTTCTTTTAGAAACGCACTCTTGTAATACTTGGCGTGGCGTTTCTCCTGGCCTGTGAGCGCCTTGCCGGTCGAATTGATGCGGACGAAAACCTCGACGATGTCGCCAAATTCCCCGTCCACCTCAATCACGGGCAAGCGATAGCCGGTGATGATGTGCTGCTGTTTCCATTTGCATAGCTGTTTCCAGCTAACCCATTTGACTTCGTCTTCACCCGGTAGTTGCGTCTTCGTTTCGAATCGGCCCTGTTTCAATCCCATGAACATGAGGAAGGATTCGATGCGCTGCTTGCCGTCGATGACATCGTAAACCACGTCGCCATCCCGCTGGTTACGGTAGAGGAATATGGCGGGCAACGGGTAGTTGCGAATGATGCTGTCCATCAACTTCGCCCGGTCTCTTTCCTTCCAAACGGATTTACGCTGGAAACCCGGTTCCAGATTCAAGTGGTCCTTCTCATACAAGTTCACCAAGTCCTGAATCGTCTTCGGATTTTGTTGATGGGTTAGGGTTGGGAATGACATAGTGTTCTCCTTTGGTTTCTAAAGTTCTCCGGTGAAGGCTTGGTGCGGGAGCGACACTTTCAACGCCGCCAGCAGCGCCTGCTTTTGTGGCCGTGTCAGCCGTTGGGTTCTGATTTCAAGCCGTGGTTTCATTCAGCGCTTTGGAAATTGAGGGTGATTGCTGGCCCAGTTCGCGTGCGAGGCTTGCGAAGGCTGGATAATCCGCAATGGCTCGCCGCAAGGTCCAGACCAGCGATTCCACGAGCGACCGGTCTTTCGTGCGTTCGGCCAGTGCCACGGCGGTCTTGATCCACGCGTCTCCAACTGGCGTGGCCAAGTTGCCGTGACGAATGAGGTAGAAGATGACCACATCCACGAAGCGGACATCATCTAAACACAACGTCACAAGTAATTGCCTATGTTAAGCGATCCCGCAGAGGCGAGACAAGGTGGTGTTCGGACGGGACCATGCACGAAGGCACGGAGTAATTGCGGTGATGACGTCGTTCAATTCGGCAAAGTATTGGTTGTGAAGACAGC
>VHCZ01000439.1 GCA_016871535.1 Verrucomicrobiota bacterium | reverse complement strand
CTTTAGGTGAGCGTGCGGAAACTCAACCGTGAATGTCAGAACCCCGCCTGGATTGTCTGTTCCGTATCTGATGCGGTCTGGTCTGCGTCTTGATTTTGCCACAAAAGTCACGTGCCGCCTACGCTGATTAGACATTGTTTGCATCTCCATTGGCTCGTGCCTGACGAATTTCCTCTGCTCGCTTCATATCCCATAGCGCAACTCGAGCCTCTGAAGCTAATCTGTCTTCTCTGGCCTTGCGTCGCAAGCGCGCTCTCTCAACATCCTCGGCTGTCAAGGGACGTTTTGCCTTCTTGGCCCTCTGCTTCTTGGTGTAGGCAACTTCACAGTCAATACAGCAAAATCGCGCGCTACCCCACTTTTTGGGATGAAACTGATAACGCTTCCGGCAATTCCAACATCGACCGATCTCTACTTTCGCCGAGAAGAGATCAGGAAACGGTGACGCACAGCGGTGGGACATCATCCTCACTGTAAAACTCGCGTCGTTCAGTTTTCATGAGTGGCTGAAGTGCCAATTGCCAAACATAATTAATCATCCAGAAGTCAGTTACGACCAATTCGGGGTGGCCGCGGCCATCCACGGTTTGACTTGTCGGCGGGCCTCGGTGCGGTCATCGGCTGCATTTTGACTTCCTTCTGGAGTTTCAAAAGTGAATGTGGATGAAGGCTCAGCCGCTGTCAACTTGGCCGCCAGCCAGATTGAGCGAGGAGACCGGCCCGGAGGCGATGGCTTGGAGTGGCGGGCGGTCCGGGCCGATGAATTGGCCTGGCCGCGTCCGGGTACGATGTTTTTCGCGTGGAACGTTTCTCCGGGCTGTGGTTCTGTTCGGCCTTCAAATGAACGCGAACCGCGAATCGCCCATCGGCGTTTTTGATTCCGGCGTCGGCGGATTGACGGTGGTGGAGCAAATCCGCCGCGCGTTGCCGGGCGAGGATTTGGTTTATCTGGGCGATACGGCGCGTGTTCCTTACGGGACGAAATCCCCGAGCACCATCGTGCGGTTCGCGTGCGAAGATACGGCGTTTCTCCTGCGTCAGAACGTCAAGGCGGTGGTCATCGCCTGCAACACGGCCTCGGCCTGGGCGCTGGCGCAACTCAAGAAAAAGTTCGATCTCCCGATTTTTGGAGTCATCACGCCCGGCGCCCAGGCGGCGGCAAGCGTGACGCGGAATCGCCGGATTGGCGTGATCGGCACTTCCGCGACGATCCGAAGCCAGGCTTACACTCGGGAAATTCTAGCGCGAGATCAACGGGCGAAAGTGTTTGCGCGCGCGTGTCCGTTGCTCGTGCCGCTGGTCGAGGAAGGCTGGGTCAACCACGCGGTGACGCACCAGGTTTTGGAGGAATACCTGAAACCCTTTGACAAACACCGGATCGACACGCTGGTCCTCGGTTGCACCCACTACCCGTTGCTCAAACCGGCTATCCGGAAAATCCTGGAAAAGCGGGTGGCCCTGGTGGATTCGGCCGAAGCTTGCGCGAACTACGTCCGCGAACAACTGGCGCGCAGCGGTCTCCTCCGAACGGAGCGGCGCGCGGCCGGGACTCTCCAGCCATTTGTGACCGATGACGTCGGGCGGTTTGAGGAAATGGCCGGCCGCTTTCTGAGTTCGGCCCCCAAACGCGCCCGGAGAGTTGAGTTGGCGGCGTAATTCTGAATTAGCGCGGCGATGGCTTGCTTGCGGAGCTGCTCCCGCTTCGCTTTCCGCTCCCGCCTGCGGTCAGGACTGTGCCGGTCAAGAGCCCGACCGCGAAGAACGCGAAATACATGATGGCGGCTTTGCACTCGATCGCTTTGAGCAAAGGAGGCAAGGAGAACGTCACAGACTTCAAGTTGTTCATGCCCATGAGCACGAGAAGCAACAGGACCAGCAGGAGAAAAATCGTCTTCAACAACAGCTTGGCATTCATACGTCGCTAAACCGGCGCGAACCTAGGGAAGTCGGTTCCCCGCGTCAATGCGTGAAGAGTAAAACGTAAATCGTAAGAACGCTTCGCACGCCAAGCTTTACGAAAAGAGCGACACCGCGCTGCGGCGCTGGAACCGCAATCATGAGCCGATCCCCTGACGAGGGGAGCCGGCAACCCAAGGAATTTGGAGCATGGCCAAATTCGACTGCTGAGTTCACCGAAGGATATCGCACGGTGCGACGCCTTGATCAACGAACATCACTACCTTCACAATGTCACTTTGGTCGGGGAGCATCTACGCTATGCCTTT
>VHCZ01000438.1 GCA_016871535.1 Verrucomicrobiota bacterium | reverse complement strand
GCCCGGCGTCCGCGTCGGCTGGTCGATAAAGAGAACGCCATTTGGCCTTAAATTGACGCCGACCTCTCGCACTTCATCCGTCAGTTCGAAAAAGCGCGACTTGCCGCGGAAGGAACGCCACATCACCCAGCCTTCCACAGTGATCACTTCGTTCGTGAACAACCCGCGCGGCAGTTCGACGTAGCTGCCATTACCGTCCAGTTCGAGCACCCGGTTGGGCGTGGCGGGTTGAGAGCAGATTTGAGTTGAGAATTGAGAGAAAACAAAGGAGCAGACGACACCCGCAATGGCGTTCCGAAGTTTCATAGCGCTGTGAGCGAATTCAAGCCCGCCTGCGGCGGGAAAGAAAGCCCGATTTCGCTGTTCTTCCGATTCGGATCTTTCGGCTATTTGGTTCCGGTCGCCCGGATCAACCAACCGGCAAAATCCGAGAGCGCTGCCAGAACCGCCGGACGCGCCGTCCGCCATTGCTCCGCCAGCGCGTTCAACCGAACGGGGTCGAGTTGAAAATCGTAGCCGTGGCGAAACAAGTGCCGAAAGCTGCGAAGGTCATTGAGCGCGCTTTGCAAACTTTCCGGAAGCACCGAGGGACGGACCCCGGGAATGGCGAGAAACATCTTGCTCATCAATTCACGATGCCACTGGCTGCGGTCCACGACGTGGTTCTCGAACGTCCGGGAGATTTGGTCAAAGCTGTTCTCAAGCGCGCAATAAATATTGTGAAGAGCATAGCCTTGCCCGGCCGCATCCGAGTAACTCGCTTCGGCCGGCAGAGCCTGAAGCGACTCTGTCAGTCGTTCTACCGTTGCCACGTCCTTCTGGATGACAGCCGCCAAAGCCGCGCGCGCGGCGGATTCAGGTTCGCTCATAAAGCAAAATCCCCCATTCGCGAATCTGAGCGCGCAGGACGTCGTCGGCATCCTCCCACCGCACCAGATCGGCCGGGAGCGACACGACGGCGTCGAGTTGCGACAAAGCTCGGTAATGCGCTAGCGCCGGAAGCCCCTCGACGGCGAAATCGATGTCCGAGCGAAAGTCAGGCTGACGACCCTTGGCCAAGGAACCAAACAGCCAAACACAGCGGATCGACGGCCAGGCCGCGAAGACGCGCATCGCCGCATCCACGTCTGGCCTGATAAACGCTGGAAGCCGGGCCAACCCATTCTCCGCCGCTTTCATGAGCGCATTCTAGTCGCAGGCGATTCGAGACACAACCCGGAGAATCATTTTGCCTGTTCGGCCACGGCATCTGGCAAACGCACGGTGAACGTCGATCCTTTCCCATGTTCGCTCTCGATGGTGATGTCCCCGCCCATCATCTGCGCGAACTTCTTGCAAAGCGCCAGCCCGAGTCCAATCCCGCCATACTTCTTCGACGTGCTCGCCACCAAAGGCTGTACGGTCGCGGCGACTTCGTTCCGTGTATGCTGCCATTCATCGTGTCATTCTGTCGGCGGCCGCGTTCGAGTCTTTTCGAGCAGCCGAATATCGGCCATGTCCTTCTCCCGCTCTGCCGCCCGCTTGTTTTGAATCAACAATTCGCGATCGATGAAAGGAACGCGCGTTTCACCGAGTTGTCCGTAAACACGGCGGTCCCAAGCATCCACGAATTGCACGCCGCTGATTCCGGTCAGCAGATCAATGCGGTTGGGTTCGATCCCAAGTTGGATGACGTAATTCTCTTTCACAAAATCCTCGCGCGTGATGCCGGTGGCGCCGAAACCAAAGGCCTGAATGACACGCATCATCCGAGCGGCGTTGGCGGCGTCGCGCCGGAGAAAGATATCAACGTCGCCGGTGTAACGAGGCCGTCCATGAAAAGCGACTGCCCAAGCACCGACGATCAGGTATTCAACGCTTTCCGCCTCGAGCAAGCGGATAAACTCGCGCAGATCTTTGGATAATGGCCTCATCCGGATCTTCGGGCAGAATCAATTCGAGCAGTTCCTGCAACTTCTCAGTTCCGCTTAACTCGCGGTATCGTTTGTCGTCCGCGGCATCGGCCGCTTGAAAGCTGGAATATTTCCAAACCACTTTTTCCATAGATCGTCTTCAGGATAGCGATGGTCGCGCCGTTCAGCCAGATCGAACTGCCGATTTCTGCGATTCAGACAGTGTAATCGGGAATATGGGTATTGTTGTGGAGTTTTGGATCGAGACGCCGCAGACGACAACTCCCTTTTCGCACTGGGTTGGATTAGAACGCAGGGCGCGCAAGAGAATGCTT
>VHCZ01000437.1 GCA_016871535.1 Verrucomicrobiota bacterium | reverse complement strand
CCTGGCGACACAAGGCCCAGGGCTACATGAGCACTCCCGTCGTCATTGACGGCGTGGCCTACAACCATCTTAAAAGCCAGCGCGTGATGGCCATCGAAGTCGAAACCGGCCGTGAGCTTTGGACCAGCGACAAATCCTTCGGCAAATACTGGAGCCTGGTCGCGCAAGGCAACCGCATCCTCGCCCTTGATCAGCGGGGACAGTTGTTTCTCCTCCGCGCGAACAAGGACAAGTACGACCAACTCGACCAGCGCAAGATAACCAGCGAGGAAACGTGGGCGCATCTCGCCGTGGCGGGTGATGAACTTTTCGTCCGCGAATTGAACGCGCTCGCCGCTTATCGCTGGAGAGCGGCCGGAGGCACATCAGAACAGACGCAGGCCTCCGCCCAATGAAGCCCGGCATTGACGCGCGTTCCTGTCTGCGTCTGGGCTTGTGCTGCCAGTTCGCCCGCGAGCCGATCAAGTTCCGCACGACGACCGCAACAGCCATTTTGCGTCTGAGGAAGCGGGAGCGATTGGCTCGGCTTTCAAAGTTGTGTCGCCTCAACGCCGAGGCCCTGCTGGCCTCGTTGCGGTTCTGCGCGAGCCACGGCATAGATAGGCGCTTTTCGCGTCAACAGCCAGATTCTCCCGTTGAAAACGCACCCCGAGGCTGGTTACGGCGTGACCGAGTTGCCGGACGGCGCGGCAATTGTCGCGCGGTTTCGCGAGTGCGGCGCGTTTGCACGCGAACACAACCTGCGTCTGTCGTTTCATCCGGATCAATTCGTGGTGCTCAATTCGCCGAATCCCGAGACACTCGCGCACTCGCTCGCGGAACTTGCTTACCAGGCCACAGTCGCTGAGTGGATCGGCGCAGACACCGTGAATATCCATGGCGGCGGCGCGTATGGCGACAAGGCGAGCGCATTGCAGACGTTGCGCAACAATATCGAACGGCTGCCCAAACCGGTGCGTTCGCGGCTCACGCTGGAGAACGACGACAAAATTTTCACGCCCGCCGACCTGCTGCCTGTGTGCGCCGACACAGGCGTGCCGCTGGTTTATGACGTTCACCATCACCGCTGCCTGCCGGATGGCCTGAGCGTCGCCGAAGCCACCGAACGCGCCCGCGCCACCTGGAATCGCGAGCCGCTCTTTCATCTTTCCAGCCCGCTCGCCGGCTGGCGCGGCCCGAAGCCGGAGCGCCATCACGACTACATCGCCGTGCGCGATTTTCCCGACGAATGGAAGAACTTCACGCTCACGGTAGAAGTGGAAGCCAAAGCCAAGGAACTGGCCGTCTTGAAATTGCTCGCCGCCCTAGGTTGACTCGACATTACCCATGACGTTGCAGACGCCAAGGCGCAAAAGGAAAACCCCGGCGTGCATTCGGGATGACCTTCGAGAATGGCATCTTCGCCATCATCCGCAGCCTGATGTATCTGGACGGCATGGTGCTGCGCTGCAAACCCGACGCCGTGCTGCTGCGCGACATGCGCCGCTACATCGGCGATTTTGAAAAACTGGTGAAGTGAACCCACCTTGACCGCCCATGCCGTGAAGAAACTCTTTCAACCGAACATCGGCAGGACCGGCCGCATCATCCGCGGCGTCATCGGGGTGGCGCTGCTGGGTGCGGCCATCGCGGTGTGGACGTGGCATTGGCTGGCGGGAGTGGGACTGGCTGCGGGCGGCGCGTTCTGCCTGTTCGAAGCCGCGCGCGGCTGGTGCATGGCCCGCGCCTGCGGCGTGAAGACCCGCTGGTAATCCGCCTGGCGCCCGCGGCCGGAAACCGCGCTTGGTCACCGGCAACCCCTTGGGTATCCTCGCCCCAACTCAGGCATTGGATTGAGCCATCAGAAAACGGAAACTCCGACGCCCGCGCCTCCGAGCAGGAAATCCGGCAGAAACTCATCGAAAGCCGCGCCGTGAAGAATCGCCTCTCGCCTTCGCCGTCAGCCTGCGGTATCAACCCACATCTGCAACCGAGCCATGCCTAAACCTGAACGACAACAACAGGTGCTGGATTTGTTGAAAGACCTCCGCGGTCTTGAACCGCTCAAGAAACTGTTCTGGGAAGAACTGAGTTACGAGCGCGTCAACCAGCCGCTTTCCCGGCGCGGGTGGGCGGAATCGGCGGGCAAGGCGCTGGCGGATGATCCGGTGCTGTTTGCTGGCGGCGGCGATGGCAATGCGTTCCATGTCATCTACTGCCGGCTCGCGTCCGATGGGCTTCCTCGCGCACTTGAGCGGCCCGCCGTAAGCCAACTCCTGCGCGAACATCCCTACGCGCTGTTCGTCT
>VHCZ01000436.1 GCA_016871535.1 Verrucomicrobiota bacterium | reverse complement strand
ATCAGCGAGTTGGGACGATTTCAAGCACTGAGGGCGAGGAATTTGAGCCGGTGTGTGAAAGTCAAAACCGTCCCGTCGGCGCTCCCCCCGATTTTTTTGTCGCCGCTTGCTTAGGCGAGGATTTGGGTGAAGCCTCATCTTCTTGACTTGAATGCTTTCGGTCTCTCCGCGTCGCGAGCAGAGGGAACTTTTCAGTCGGCGATGTAATCGAATTCACCATTTGCAGTCCATAGAAGCTTCGTCTATTGTCTGCTCGTGAGAACGATGCCAGTTCCCTTGGTGATTCCCGCGGATCTGCGTTCCCAAGTGGCCAAAATCGCCCGCAAAGCCAAGGCCAAACAGGCTGAGGTCTATCGGTTGGCCATCCGTTGCGGACTGCCTGAGGCGGAAAAGCGACTGGTCGCAGACTCCGGCCGCCTTTTCCCAAACATTGATGCGTTGCCACGGGAAGTTCTGGACCGCTGGTACCGGAGCAAGGAGTCGAAGGAGTGGGACGAACTCGAAGCGGTAGCGACGCGTGCCCAGTCTATTCCCAGATTTGAGGAGTGAAACCCTGGGACATTTACTCCTGGCAAGCGCCTGGCTGGCCAGAGCCTCACCCGGCGGTGATTATCTCCGAAGCGAGCCGCGTGGCGAACAAGCCGCAAGTAACCATTTTGCTCTGTTCTTCGCAGCAGGCCAGCCGTGCGGCCGGTCCTACGGAATTTGTTTCAGGAATGAGTAAGATGAAAACTAACGAACGAATCTGCTCCAAATGCGGGACGGCGCTGCGGCCCGATTCATTGGAGGGTCTCTGCCCGCAATGCCTGATGGATGGCAGCCTGGAAACCACGCTGGATATTCCTTCAGACTCCATTAAGACGGTGACAGGGGAAACTTCCGGCATTTCCACCCTCCACCCCAAACGAAACGCGCGTGCACTACTTTGGCGATTACGAGTTGCTGGGGGAACTGGCTCGCGGCGGCATGGGAGTGGTCTATCGCGCGCCGCAGGTGAGCCTCAAAAGGGTGGTGGCGCTCAAGATGATCCTCACAGGAAAGTTCGCGAACGAGGCGGAGGTGCAACGATTTCGGGTGGAAGCCGAGGCTGCGGCCAATCTCCAGCATCCGAATATCGTGGCGATACACGAAATTGGCGAGCATGAGGGGCAGCAATATTTTTCGATGGATTACGTGCAAGGCCCCAACCTGGCCGCGGTGATTCAGGGCAAGCCTTTGGGGATTCGGCGGGCGGCGGAACTGGCCAAGGCCATGGCCGAAGCGATTCATTACGCGCATCAACGTGGAGTGTTGCATCGCGATTTGAAGCCGCAAAATGTTTTGGTGGATGAGAGGGACCAACCGCGTATCACGGACTTCGGCCTCGCCAAGCAAAAAGAAAATGAGAGCGGCCTCACGCAAACAGGCGCTGTGATGGGTACTCCGAGCTACATGCCGCCCGAGCAGGCGGTCGGCCGCCAGGACTTGATCGGTCCTCAGAGTGACATCTATTCATTGGGCGCGGTCCTTTATGAAATGCTGACGGGCCGTCCGCCATTTAAAGCGGAGAACTCCGTGGCGACACTACGGCAGGTGGTCGATGCGCCCCCCATGCGCTCGACTAAATTGAACGAAGAAGTGCCGTTGGATATCGAGACCATTTGCCTCAAGTGTCTCGAGAAGGAAGGCCCAGCCCGTTACGCGACCGCCCGCGCGCTGGCTGAGGACCTGGACCGTTTTCTGCGCCAGCAACCCATTCTGGCGCGCCCGATCATGTCGGCTGTGGTGTGTGGTTTCGGGGTCTGGCTCTTATTCATGACAATTGCGGCGGTTGTTTGGGAAGGAGATCTAAGCGGCAAAAGCTTGCCAATAATTATGGCTTTAATTTCAACCTGGGTTGGTGGCGCATATTTCTGGCAAGTCACACGAGAGCAGACGTCCCTTTCCTACGGACTTCGCCTCGAACACAACCAGAAAAAACCAGAATCGCCGCGCTGGCCGATGTCCACGCGCCTGGCCATCGTGCTGTTCCCGGGAATTATTGCGCTGATGCTGGTCGCGTATTTCGCGCAGCCTGCGGGTTTGAAGGAAACGCTGACGCAGTGGGCAGTCGGTTGGATTTACATCAGCGCGTTCGCATTTTCATTTAAGGCACGGACTAAGGAGCCTAGAAATCATAACATGAACACTTCAGTGAAGGTGTGGTTTCAAGGAATAATTCCATTCTCCGTGAAATTCATCTCGCTCCAAGGCCAGTTTTTTCATCGCCTCCGGTGAAACTTTCACGCCTTTGGGATATTTACCCCGATCAATTTCAGCCCGAATTTTGAGGCCTTCGGTAGTCGTCGTTTGCCCGATCAGGTTGACAATAATCTCATGACTGATCA
>VHCZ01000435.1 GCA_016871535.1 Verrucomicrobiota bacterium | reverse complement strand
CGGTATGCGCGAGAAGTGGACACTCAGGACCTTGGCTCACGAAGCAATCGCAAAGAGGTGTTTGCTGTTGCGATGGTGGCTTTCGCATTCAAATACGATCCGGCGTTTGCAGCCCACTTCTTGAAGCCCCTCGACTCCACCCTCCACCACCTCCTCGCTGCATGAACCACGACAAATCAACCCGAGGCAATGCCAGCCAGTTCTTCGTCGCCGGGGAATTGTGTCGCCGAGGTTATGTGGCGGTGGTGCCAATGGGCAACACGCCAAACACGGATGTCCTGTGCAGCAACATCCCAGGGACCAAGTTTGTTCACATCCAATCCGTGAAAAAGCAAATTCCTATCATTAAATTTTTGAGTTGAGGCGGTGGTTTATCGGGCAGGGTGGTTGCCAGCTTGTTTGAACAGGTCTTTGGCCATGGAGACAATCTTATCCGATTTCGCCAGCCGCTTGACCCATTTCGGCGGGATGCCGTCCAGTCCGTAAAACGCGCCGGCCAGTTGCCCATAGACTGCGGCGGTGGTGTCCGCGTCATCGCCGAGATTGGCGGCCAGCAGGCAGCCTTCCTCGAAGGAGTTGGAATTATGGAAGGCCCACAGCGCGGCTTCGAGAGACTGGACGACGTAGCCAGACCCGCGAATTTCCGGCGGTTTTTTCCGCCGGAAAGAACCGCCGGCGATGTCGTCAATCTCCGCAACCAGCGGCTGCTTTTCCCAACAGCCCGGCACCGGAGAAAACCGGGGTGCGAGCAATCGGGCCTTGTCCACGCCCGCCAGCGCGCCGAGCAGCAAAGCCCCAAAGTAGCGGCAGGCATCCACGGCGGTCCTGGCTCCGTGAGTTGTGCGGGAGCTTTCGGCGCAGAGTTCCAACGCCAGTGATGTGTCGTTGAAGAAAAACATCGGCACGGGAGCCAGCCGCATGATGGAGCCGTTTCCCGCCGTGTGCGGATCTGTCGAGCCACAGAAGGGCTGGCGGGAGTGTTTGAATTTTTCCAATGCTCCACGGACGGTGATGCCGATGTCAAAGCAGTGACCGGTGCTGCTCATGTATCCCGTCTCGTGCCATTGCACGTAACGCTCCAGTTGATCCACGGGATCGAACGCGCGATTTTCCAGCAGGCTGGCGGCGAGGCACAACGCCATGGACGTGTCGTCGGTCCATCGTCCCGGTTTAAGACCGAACGGCCCGCCGCCAAGCATGTCGGTGATCTCCTTGAAGGAACCGGGTGATTTGAATTCCAGCGTGGTTCCGACCGCATCTCCTGCCGCCAAACCAATCAGGCAGCCGATGAAGCGCGATTCGGTTTCAGGAAGTCTTTTCATGCGTGCCGGTGTATCAGAAGTGTCCGGTAGCAGAGAGGGTGACACAAAGGCTGTCATTGGGTAAACGTAATCGCGTAATCGGAAGGATGTAGATAACGCAAACAAGCAGCCACGCTGGCATTGCGGATTGTTCGGAGACCTGCCTGAAAGTGTGGCTACCGCGATGACTTATGCCGATGCCCTGACCTGTCGCGGTCCTGGCGGGATGGCCAACCCTTCGTCCCTGCTGAGCAACTCCAGACTTATCGCAGCCTTGTGAGTGTCGCAGGGGGCTATACCATCGTTGTAAACGCAACCCGCCGGCCCCCCGCCAGTAGCCCCCCGGCTCGGCAACGCAGCATCGAGAGAAACTTATTCAGAACCGGAGGGGAACGAAAGCGGCGTCCCTGCTGAGACTGAAACGAGGGCCGTGAGTCGCGCACGCACGGATACCCGTTCCAGGCGCATCGATGGCCGGCACCCCCGCGACACCCCCGGTTCGACTCGCCGGCTCGGCCTGAGTGGCACTGCGGTTCGGTGTCGCTTCGTCCGGTGAACGATCACCGAGCAGTGCGGATGATCCCGACGGCGGCAAGCTCGTCAACGAATTCTTGAACCCCGGCGATTGCCGCACCTTGGAACGTATTGGGACTTGACCAACGCCTGAGACTCGGCGCCAGGATGGTCGCCGTTGCTCTCAGGATTCGATTACAAGCGTTTTGATCAAACGGCAGACCTTTTCTGCACCCAGCCTCTTGCACAGAGTTTGCACAGAATCCAGGTTGGTTTTGGAGTTTGCACAAAGTTTGCACAGCGGAAGATTTGCACAACGTTTGCACAACTTTTTCTGCCTCCCATTGCGCATGATTGCCACAAAAGGCTTGAAAGAATTGAACTCTGCGCGTATAGACATTAGCAGGCAATGGCACAGAAAGGCATCTATGAGCAACAATGAAAACCCTCTTGTGGCAGGTTCAAGTCCTGCTAAGCGCACCACTTAGTCTCCGTGCCACGCTCCCGCGTCTTTCATGTATTGAACCCACCACTCGTAATCGGCCCGTAGCATGGCATCCAACTCTTCCTGTGTCTCGATGC
>VHCZ01000434.1 GCA_016871535.1 Verrucomicrobiota bacterium | reverse complement strand
AGAAGAGCCAGAAAATCGGGCTGCAGTTGCTGCAGAACTTTGTGGCCTTGACCGCGTGAGCGCTCCCGTCGGCAAGCAGTGATCAGTATTCAGTATTCAGTGAGGACGACTGATAACTGATTACTGACCCCTGATCACTGATTGCCACGCCCCCCACGCCCCCGGACTGAAGTTGCGCTTTGAGATCGGGGCGGCTAACAATACTCCGGTATGGATTCACCACGCGTCCCGGTCGTCTGGCTGGCTTACGTTTCCTATCCGATTACCACCGCGGTTTATTTCGAGCGAGCTTTGCGGAGAAATTGTCAGGTCGTGACGTTCGGTCCCAAGATCGGAACGGACATCATTAAAGCGTGGCATCTGGAAAACATGAAGCTGCCGGTCGTGGACCAGGATTTTCCACTTCCGTTCGAGCCGGATATGCGCGAAGTGGTCATCTCCGCGCGCGGGCGGTTTCCCGATCCGGACCTGTATCTATGGATCGAGTCCGTGCCCGGCCATTTCCCCAAAAACCTGGACACCCTCACCTGCCCGAAAGCCTGTTACCTGATCGACAGCCACCTGAATCTGAACTGGCACGTCCAGTGGGCGCGGTTCTTCGATTACGTTTTTGTCGCGCAACGCGAATATGTTTCTGAGTTCCAGCGCCAGGGTTGCCGGAACGTGAACTGGCTGCCCCTGGCTTGCGACCCCGAAATCCACGCTCAGAAAACAACGCGGAAACGCTACGACCTCGGGTTTGTCGGCAGCATCTTCGCCAATTCCAGGCGGGCGCAGCTCTTGCAGCGGCTGTCGGACAAGCGCGTGTTGTTGAAGGCGGATCGCTGTTTCTGGGACGAAATGGCGATGCTGTTTTCCCAATCTCGAATCGTCTTCAACAACGCCGTCCGCAACGACCTCAACATGCGGGTATTCGAGGCGATGTCCACGGGATCGCTTCTGCTGACGGACCTGCCGGCGAACAGCGGCCAGAACGAATTATTCGTCGATGGCGAAGACCTGGGGATTTACGAAGATCGGACGGTTGTGGACAAAGCCCGCTACTATCTGATCCACGAAGAGGAGCGCGAACACATCGCGCGCCGAGGCCAGGCCATGGTTCACAAGGCCCACACCTACATGCACCGCTGCGCGGAGTTGCTTCAAGTAAGCTTGCGCGGCCAGAAAGCCACACCGACCGCCGGCGAATGGCGCGAGCGTTCGTCGGCGGGATTGAATTCAAGCCGGAAGTGGACTCCCAAACCGCCCGTGCGGCCCAAGGGTCGTTCGTTCATCATCCCCGTGTTGGACGCTTCTCCGGAAGGCCGGAAGGAATTCGAAGATCTGCTCGGGGATCTCACCGGGATCGAAGGCGAGGTCGTGGCGGTATTCAATTCCGTCGAAGCCGCGGCCGCCTTCAAGAACCATCCCCGGATCGATCTCTCCGCGAGTTTGAACGTGAATGCCGGCGTGCCGCGCGGCTGGAACATCGGTGTGCATCTGGCGACGCAGCCGACGCTGTTCTTCTTGAACGCTGACCTTCGGGTTTCTCTTTCGGCGGTGGAAGGATTGGAACGCGCGCTGTGGGAATTGCCGGCCGCGGCCGTGGTGGGCCCGGAGGGTTCGTTCTTCGGTTTCTACACCTACGAAGATATTTTGTGGTTCCACAAGGACAACCGGCCCAGTTCGCCCCATCTGGTGGACGCGGTGTCGGGGTTTTTCTTCGCCACCAAACGCGAGTTGTTCGCGAACAAAACCCTCCAATTCGAGGATCACTATACGCCTTGCTTCACCGAAGAATGGGATTTGGGGATTCAAGCGCGCGCGGCTGGCTACGCCTGCTACATCGTGCCGGTCACTGGCTATTCCCATGACTGGGGCGTATCGGTGCAGCGCGACCGCGTGATCTCGTATCTGAAGGACGAGAAGGGAATCAGCGGAGAAATCCTGGCGCGAAATCGAATCCGCTTTTGGCGCAAATGGCTCCAGGCCGCGGGCGAGCTGACGCTGCCCGAGTGGGAACCCAACGCACGGGAATCGGGCTCGCCCCCGGCTTCGCTGCTGCTGCAAAGTAAAATTGTCGAGGTGACCGGACGCAGGATCCAGAGTCACCGGACCACACTTGATCTGCACACTTGATCTGCAAGTTCAGCTCATCGAGAATCGCAATGTGTTCCCGCAGATCTTGAATTTTTTGGGACTGATCGGCGAAGGCGTCGAAGTCGGCGTTCAATCAGGCGCCTACTCCGAGGTGCTCCTGACGCACTGGCTGGGACGACGGCTCTTCTCTGTGGATCCCTGGCGCGAATGGTTGCGCGATTCCTATCAAGATTCCGCCAACGTCACGCAGCAACGCCAGGACCAGTTGTATCTTGAGGCCAAACGCAAACTGGATCCCTTCAAAGAGCGTTCCGTCATCCTTCGAAAGACCTCCAGGGAAGCGGCGCGTGATTTCGCGGATCGTTCCCTGGATTTTGTGTACCTTGATGCTCAGCATCAATACGATG
>VHCZ01000433.1 GCA_016871535.1 Verrucomicrobiota bacterium | reverse complement strand
TGCCTGGGGCTGCGTTGCTCCTCGGTCACAGCCCCACTGGCGGGGGATGCTCGCTCGTCGCGCCTTGCCCCAGGCCAAATTGGGCGCAACGAACGTGAGCGTATTTACGAAACGGACCACTTAGCTAACCCCAAAAAGCCCACGCGGAAAAGGCAAAAGCAGATTACTCCACCCACGCCCAATCCCACGGCCAACCCGCGACCCACAGCGCTTTGGGGTAGGGGGAAGTCGGCGGCGTCCGCGCGAACCGCTTCTCGATCACCCATTCTGCGTGCCCGTCGCTAAAGGATTGCGTGTGGCCGGCAGGTTCGTTCGATGCATTCACCTGGCCGAGTGCCGGGATCGCGCCTTTCTTGCCGTGGTTTGAAGTCCAGGCCCTCTGAGCAGGAAAGACCATGGTGTGATCGGCGGTCAACGGTCCAAGCGGATCACTTGATCTCGCCGGCGAATTCGTGCCTTTGAACCGGGTTCCGGACAAGCCCGCGAGCAGCATGTAGTGATCGACATGCAAAAGTCCCTTTTGGTCGAACAACCGGGGATGGTCTTTGCGGGCGGGACACTTCCACGCCGTGGGCAAGCCGCTCTTTTTGATTTCCTGCTCGAACTCGGCGACGCTCGCGCGGATCCGTCCGCCTTCCATGCCGTAGGTGAGCAGCGTCAGGCCCTGGTCCTTGCTCATGACATAGAGCGCATCGAGTTTCCAGGCGGTCGTTTGGTCGGCGGTGGGAAACCGTTGGTCGTAATCGTCCGCGTACATGATGAAAGCCAGACTCTGCGTTTTCAAATTGTTCAAGCACGAGACGCGCTGGGCTTTCTCCTTGGCGCGGCTCAAAGCTGGAATCAGCATTCCCGCGAGAATGGCGATGATGGCGATGACGACCAACAATTCGATGAGGGTGAAGGCTCGAGAGAAGGGAGAGAAACTTAGGCGCATATAGTATCTTCTAGCTCCAAAGCAAGGGGCGGGAAAGGCAAAAGGATTGAAGGGGGGAGTTCGAGAGGATTGCGGTGAGGCCAGCGATTCTCATTTTGCGGAGCGCGGACTGTGTCGAAGACCAGCCGGAGCGCCTTGAATTGCCAACATGCTGCGGCTCGGCCCTTCTACCTCCCACAGCCGCGCTCCGGCGTAAGCACAGAAGGGGAATTGCCGGGCAACTCCGGCCCAGGGACAGTTTTATAGCCTCACCAACTCTGCCGCGGTTGCCGTAGGCCGAGTGGATGTTAAAGTAACGGAGTGAGGGAAGTTTCACCGCACGCGGGCATCGCGCGTGAAGATTGCGCGGCCATCCAGCATCAGCGTGTTGCGTCCGCGTGAGTGCACGGCGCGGCCTTTGAGGTGCGGCGGAAGGCTGGGAACTGTGTTGGGAAAGTACGGATCGACGGCCAATTCCACCTCGGAAAGGGAATCGGGCTGCCCGACGACGGGGTTGTTCGCCAGCCGGACTTCGTGCAGCGATTGCTCCGGCGTCTTCCCCCAAAAATTGTCGAGCGGCACGGGATCGTCCGGACGATCGAAGCGCCACAGCCAGTAGGATACCACGGAATTTGTGTCGTTGGTGCGCGCAATCTGCAAAGTCTGAACTGCGGTGCGGAGCGACGAACCATGGACAGCCGGGCAAATCCAGATGCGGTCGCTGCCCAATTGATTGCTCAAGACGACCGCCGCCCAGCCGCTGCGGGGATCCGACTTCGGCCAATCTGTCCAGGGCATGTAGCCCAGGGCGGTTTTCAAATCGCGCCGATCCGGAAAACGATCCTCGTGGTCGCCCAGATACAGATGAAAGCCAAGAGCGATCTGCCGGAGATTCGACAGACAAGCAGCCTGTCGCGAACGATCCTTGGCGCGGGCAAGCGCGGGCAACAGCAGCGAGGACAGAATCGCGATGATCGCGATCACGACGAGGAGTTCGATGAGTGTGAACGCGCAGGCAGGCCGGTTCCTTCGCGCCAAACATGAAGCTGGTAGGGCGAGTCCGTCCCGGCGAGCCGCTCGACATGCGTTGCACACGTCCGACTCGGCTCGCTGGGGACAGGCTCGCCCTGCCGTCTGGTTCATGGGAAGGGAAGAACGCGGACTGACTGGAACGGCGCGGACCATACGGCGCGAACGATTCGCTTTCTTGCCCCTTCGATCAAGGCAAAAAGCCAGGGCACACGGATGATTCGAGCATCGAGCCAAAGGAGCACGGGCAGCTTGCCCGCGAGTTTTCAAGAATCCGGCCGTACCACTGTGCGGGCAGGATGCCGGGCAAGCTGTCCGCGCTCGTGCGCCTGAGATGGCGATTGGTCGAAGCGGTGAAAGTCCGCTTCTGTGCGGTGAAGAATCGTGCGGTATTGAACCATAACTGCGTCGTGGAAACACGGGGTGGAGAGCAATGGAACGAGAACGGCCAGTCCGTAACGCCGTTCGTCTGTCGAGGCGAACAAAGTGAACTCGATTCGGTCGGCGCGGATGGGCGAGCCTGCGAGCGCTGTGCGAAGCCTGTCGCGGAGGGTA
>VHCZ01000432.1 GCA_016871535.1 Verrucomicrobiota bacterium | reverse complement strand
ATCTCGTCGCTCACGCACTGGCTCATGGGCACACGGTGGTAACGCAAGAGGTGGCTGCAGCTCATCAACCAAGAAGATCAAGATTCCCAATGCTTGCATTGGAGTCGGCGTTAAATGAGTAAGCCCTTACGAAATGCTTCGCAACGAAAAGGCGAGGTTCGTCCTTGGGACGTGACAGCATTGGTATCAAACGCGATTCAAAGGCTTGGGCGAAATCAGCCCGAAAGAATTCGCGCATTTCATCGGCAAGGAAATACGCCTGAGCAAAGTCGAATACGCGCCGAAGCCCGAGCACATGCCACGGTTGAACTTCTGCATGGGCAAGAACACGCCCGATCGGAAGGATTACATCATGGAAAAGCTTGTCGGGCCGCTGGAGGAGTGATTTTGTCTTTTGCCAAACGAGGGGCGGCACGTTAGTTTTTCATCGCATGAGCACGTTGGCTGAAATCCAAGAGGCGGTCGCCCAACTTCCTTACAAAGAGCGGAAGGCCTTGCAGATATGGCTCAATTCTCAAACCGAGCCCGAGATGACCGCCCAAGAGGAAGGATGCTTGTTGCGGTCGCTGGACGAAGCGATGCGCGACATTGACGCCAGCAAAGGCGTTTCGATGGACGAGGTTCGCAATCGCGTCCGCTCATGGGCTGCAGGATAATTTTCTCGCCGCTAGCCATCGCGGACCTGGAATCCGCCGTTCGTTTCATTGCCAAGGACAACCCGGACGCTGCCGTGCGCGTGGGCAATGCGCTGATTGACCGAGTTGCGATTTTGGAGAATTTCCCTCTCATTGGCTCGCGGTATCCAAAGCGTCCTGGTGTCCGCAAACTGGTTTCCCGCCCTTACATCATCTACTACCGGCCAAGGCTCGAAGAAAACTGCGTGGACATCCTGCGCTACTGGCACGGGGCGCGGAGTGAGCCGGAGTTATGACGGCTGTCGCAGGCCCGAGATCACACGATTCAAAGGCCTCGGCGAAATCAGCCCAATGAAATTCGCGCAATTGTCGAGCTTCATGAACTCGTCATTGAGCTTTTCGCGCTCGGCGTCCGTCAAGTGGTTGCAGCGGGCGCGATACTTCGCGCCTACCCTTGTGCCGACAGACTCTTTTTCGACCTGCGCTTTCTTCCTCTTTATGGCGTACCCATAGCAGGCGTGGCGGAAATTTCGAAGGCGCAAGTTGAACCGCGAAACAAACGAACCACACGAAAACGATTCAGCCGCGACGGAACGCAAAGGCCGCAAAGAATTTCAACCCGTGATTGACGCTGATTCGCGCCGATGCTCCAACGGAGCAAAAGAGAATAGCCCGAGTTGGAGCAACGCGACTACCCTGGGTCCACGTCCCACCAAATAATTCCCCCTCTCCTCCTCGAACGTGGAGAGGGCCGGGTTGAGGAGTCGAATTAACCGCGAAACCCACAGCCCTTTGTTTTCACCCCGAAAACACCGCGTCCACGGCGTTGACGGGCTTTGTCCGGCCGAATAAGGTCACGTCCATGAAGGCGATGACGATGACGTTGACCGAAAAACGGCAATCCGTTTTTCCGCAGGACTGGTGCAAGCGCCAGGGTCTTGAAAGAGGGGGGATCGTCAACGTGTTTGAAGTTGGCGACGCGCTGGTGATCGAACCCGTCAAGCCGCCGCCGCCCGCTCTGGTGAAGAAGCTCTTGTCCCAACCCCCCGCAGGCCGCCACACCGCAAAGCAGGCCGCCGCCATCGTTGAACGCGCGCTCCGCAGAGTTCGGAGGTGAATCTCACCGTCATTGATACCGGCGTGTTCGTAGCCGGCGTATTCTGGCGCAGCGAACCCCACCGACGCCTCAAAGCTTGGTTGAACGGCCTCCTTTGCCCTGTCGTTTCTGATGACATCTTCGCCGAATACGAGCGACTGCTTCACGAAGTCAAGGTCGAGGAAGGTTTCGACACCGATGTTGAGTCGTGGTTGGACACGACGCGGAGTTCCGCTCTTTGGGTGACGCCAGTCAAGTTCGACGAGCCGGTTTGCCGCGATCCAAAGGACGACAAATTCATCGAAGCGGCGCTGGTCGCGGGCGCGCGAACACTCATCGCGCGTGATCCCGACCTGACCGTTTTGCACAAGCCATTCGGAATCGAAATCCTGACGCCTCGCGCCTGGCTGTCTCGACTTCCGCGTGGGCAACGACGCTTGCTGGACGGAACCATAGGGGCGAACGGAGAAACTGTTCGCCTTTTTCTTCTCAGCCGCGAAGGAACACAAAGGCCGCAAAGAATTTCAACCGCTGATTGCCGCTGATTCACGCTGACGGACTTGCGCTGAAGGCGCAACGGAATTAGCCCCGGGTTGGAGCAACGCGACACCCTGGGTTCACGTCCCACAAAATAATTCTCCCTCTCCTCCTCGAACGAGGAGAGAGCCGGGGTGAGGTGTCGAATTCAACGCAAAGTCGCCAAGGCGCAAAGATTGTTCTGTTACGCCATCAGCCCGGACTCTTGGAAGCTGTAATAACCTTTCTTGCCGACAATT
>VHCZ01000431.1 GCA_016871535.1 Verrucomicrobiota bacterium | reverse complement strand
AGCTCGTCCGCGTGCTGGTATGTCGGCGCAGACGACTCGGCGTTCAAAGTCGAGCCGTGCCCGATCAGCACGAGAGCCGCGTCAGAATAATCATCGGTCTTCACTGTGTGTGGGTTAGTTGAGAGTTGAGAGTTGAGAGTTGGGGGTCGGGAAGCGCCAATGCACCAGGCTCTCCACTCTCAACTCAAACCCGCTCTCAGCTCTTCTCATTCCCTTCCCGCCGCCGCGATGAAGGGCTTGAGGTCTTCCATCAATTTCGCGAAGCCATCGAGCGAGAGTTGCTGCGCGCCGTCGCTCCAGGCTTCGGCCGGGTTGGGATGGACCTCGATGAGCAGCGCGTCGGCGCCCATCGCCACGGCGCCTTTGCACATCGCCACAACCAGGTCCGCGCGCCCGGCGCCCTGGCTGGGGTCGATCACGATTGGGCAATGCGACTCCTGCTTGATAATCGGAATCGCGGCGAGATCCAGCGTGTTCCGCGTGTAAGTCTCGAACGTCCGGATGCCGCGCTCGCAGAACAGCAAGTTGGGATTGCCGTTGGCGATCACATATTCGCCCGCCAGGAGCCACTCTTCAATGCGCATGGAAAGGCCGCGCTTCAACAGCACTGGTTTGCCCGTCTTCGCCGCGGCGATGAGGAGCTGGAAATTTTGCGCGTTGCGAGTCCCGATCTGGAGGATGTCCGCGTATTCAGCGACGAGGTTGGCATGTTGTTCCGAGAGCAACTCCGTGATGATGGCCAGGCCGGTTTCCTGTTTGGCTTTGGCCAGGAGCTTGAGGCCTGGCTCGCCGAGTCCCTGGAATTCGTATGGGGAAGTCCGCGGTTTGAACGCGCCGCCGCGCAGAATGGTCGCCCCGGCCTTCTTGACGGCATGAGCCGTGCCTAGCAGTTGTTTCTCGTTTTCGACCGAGCACGGGCCGGCCATGACTTGAAATTTCTTGCCGCCAATCGGGATTCTCCCGTTCGCCTGGACCACGGAATTGGCGGGATGCACCTGGCGTTTGACGAGTTTGTAGCGGCTCTGGACGGGCATCACGCGGTCCACTTGCGGAAACACCGTGAGCATTTCCAGATTGCTGTGCGTGCGTTCGTCGCCGATGGCGGCGATGACGGTCAATTCTACGCCGCGCAGGACGCGCGGTTCGTAATTGAGCCGCTTGATTTCCTCGACCACGGCGGCGATGTCCGGTTCGGATGTGTTAGGTTTCAATACGACAATCATAGGTTGGTGTGCAGTCTCGCGCCGGGGCCAAATGAAAAAGCCGCAGGCGACGGCCTGCGGCACGGGTTTAAGGTCCTGTTTAAGGCAGCCCGCAGCGCAGGTGTCCAGGGCTAAAGCAGAACGCCCAATACCGCGCGCTGTTCACTTGTCGGCTGCTCAATGTCACGGGCGGCAAATTAAGCCAGCCCGCCGGGGCGCGTCAATGGCGGATTTGGGATGGGTGGGATGCTTGAGATGGGTAGGGCAGACCTCTTTTGAATTGAGATGACCAACGGTTTGGCGTAAAAGGGTAACGCTGGGAAGAGGAAGATTTCCACCGCGGTGGAGAACCATGAGCGCCAGTTCTGAAATCAAGGGCCACCAGCCAAACGTCGCGCCGTTCGCTAACGCTTTCACGCTGATCGAACTGCTCGTCGTCGTGGCGGTGATCGCGATCCTCGCTTCACTGCTCTTGCCGGCACTGACCGCGGCTAAATCGAAAGCCAAGGCAACCGCATGCCGGAACAATCTACGGCAGCAGGGGCTGGCGTTGATCATGTACGTGGATGAGTACAGCAAGTATCCGGGCGGCACAGTGGTTTACGGGACGGACGGACGGATCCAAGAGTTCGGCACATCCGGGCTGAATTGGGTGCAGGCGTATTACAAGAATTCGTATGGCGACGGCGTCCATGATCCCCATTCACACACTACAACTACCGGACGATCTTCAACTGCCCGGCCAGAGGGCGGGAATCCCGGGAACCGATTGGCGGTTGACCGCTTGGGGCCAGTTACCTGGCTCCCTATGAAGTGGGTTATGGGTACAATGCAGCAGGGACTGCGCGGACAACGATTCCACGGCGACCTTTAGGCCTGCAGCCGATTCGATATCAGCCAACCAATGATTCCGGTAGATTTCTGGCCGCCGAATTCCTTCCTGTGACCTCCACCATGGTTGTCTCTCCCAGCGAAATGATCGCGATCGGAGATGTCAATCGTGGAACCGGCTTCTCGCCGTATGCAGACCAGCGATTCGGGCCAGGCGTATCGGACATCCACAGTCGAGGCGCGAATATTGTGTTTTGCGATGCACACGTGGAATACGGAAAACAACGGAAGTGGGTGCTAGCGTCGGAGGTGGTTCGTCGCGGCTGGAATACCGACCACGAACCCCACCCGGAGACGTGGTCCACCAATGCTCCGGGGTTTTGAAGTGAACTTCGGTGAAACGGAATCCAACTTTACGCTGAGCCTCCGGGATGATATCAGAGCGCCATGACATGGGCTGAAATTTGCGAAGACAAGCTTCTGGCCACTTTGCCGTACCGGATCGAGTCCGACCGCTGGGGCAACATCGT
>VHCZ01000430.1 GCA_016871535.1 Verrucomicrobiota bacterium | reverse complement strand
AAGCTGCCCGCGCTCCTTCTTGAATCAGCCGTCCTTTCATGGGCAGGGGAGAACTGTTTCCCCCTAAGTTTCAGGTGTCTCGGAAATATTCAAGTCATTCAACTGCCGGCGGGAGTCGATGTGAAAGCGGCCACGGAAGCGTTCCAGCTCGCCGGCCTGGTCGAGTACGCGCACCCGGACTTCACGATCCGGATTTTGGGCGAACCGAATGATTTTCGGTTCAAAGACGGCACGCAATGGAACCTGCACTTCAGCGGCATTGACTGTGCAATTCAAAGCCGCGGACGAGAAAGCCTCCGAAGTCCGATCCGATACGGGCGAGTTCACCATCAGCCGAGATGGGGACACGTCTGCGGCAGTGACCGTGCAATTACGCTGAACGGCGCCGCCGTCAACGGCGCCGATTACAAAACCTTGGCGACGAGCGCGACCATAGCGGCAGGCGCGGCTTCCACGACGGTGAAAGTCGAGCCCATGGATGACACGGCAGTTGAAGGCCACGAAACCGTGATTCTGACGCTGAAAGATTTGCAGCTTGCAATTGTCACGCAGCAGAAAGACTCCCTGCGCGCGGTCTCAAAGCCCGCGGCGCCGGCGATAAGAAAGTGGTCGTGAAGCTGAAAAACAACGGCGAGCGTTCGACTGATCTCAGAATCCGCGTCGGCTTCTTCGGCGACAAAGTGCCCTCGCAAGGGATTCTCGACGCCATCCGCAAACATTATCCCACGGTCTGATCAGTAAGGAGGCGGACACTTTGGTTAGCCCGGAAATCCGCCTCCTCACATCGGCGGCTACAGGCGTTTGACGATTTTCCAAACACTTCGGAAATGCGCCCCGTCGCTTCCGGAAAAAGAAAAAAGCGCGGCTGAACCAGCCGCGCCGTTGGACTTGTCGAGTGGGGCGAGCGTTACGGCTTCTTGAGTTTCTCGATCATCGCGATGACGGGTTTCGGACCGTTCCCGTCGTAGCCGACTTCCTGGCCGAGTTTCTTGCCTTCGCTGTCCAGGACCACCATCGTGGGGAAGCCTTCGATCTCGAACTGTCGTTTGAGGGCTTCATTGGCCTGTTTCAACGTTTCGCTCTGCCGCTTCTTCATCGGAAAATCCACCTTGACCAGCACCAGATTGTTTTTGGCGTAGCTGATGAATTCCTTCGACGAATACACTTCCTTGTCCAACTTGATGCACGCGCCTCACCAGTCCGAACCGGTGAAATCGAGGAGCACCAGTTTCTTTTCCGCCCTGGCTTTGGCTTGCGCTTTGGCCAGGTCGGTCAGCCACTGGGCTTCAGCGGCGCTGGCCTGGAGCAGGACGAAACCCGCGACCAGGCCGAACAAGGCTTTCTTCATGCGTTTCCTCTCATTTCTGCCGCGAGCGTTTGCGGATTTCTCACGGCGGAGGGGACGGTAATGAACCGTGCGCGCGCAGGCAAGAACGCACTTGCATGCCCTCAGTTGAGGGTGGGGCGAGAACTCCCGCCGAGCCAATGCCATCGAAGAAGACTCCGCCGGAGCGTCGCCCCACCGTCGTTCACAGAGGGGATACACGCACTTTCGTAATCCCAGTTTACTTTCCGGCGCGCGTCGTCAATTCTTGGCCAACACTCGAAACGAAAAGGAAACCAAATGAATGTGGATGGAAAAGTCTGTTTGATCACCGGCGGAACGCGCGGCATCGGCGCGGCCGCGGCCATCGCCCTGGCCCGCAAAGGCGCGGCGGTCGCCATCGCCGGACGCACCCAGGACGAGGACGCAACGCAAACTCAACGGACGATCACTGGCCTGGGACGCCGTTGCGAACTCATCCTGGCGGACTTCGCCAAGCCCGCGGACACCCAGCGCTGTGTCGAGGAAACGCGCAAACGTCTGGGAGAAATCGACGTGCTGGTCCATTCCGCCGGGGGACCCGTGAACGGTCGCCTGTTCGAGATCACGCCGGAAACCTGGCACGCCGCCTTTGACATCCACGTACACGCCATCTTTTACCTGTGCCGGGAAGTGATTCCAGCGATGCAAAAGAAAAAAGAAGGAGCGATCATTCTGATTTCCTCAACGGCCGGAATCCGCGCCTTGCCCACGAACATCGCTTATCAAGTGGTTAAAGGCGCGGTGCCGCACTTCGCCCGCGCCCTGGCCCGCGAATTCGCCGACGACAACATCCGCGTCAATTGCGTTGCCCCGGGCGTGGTTCGCACACGCTTTCACGCCAATATGAGCGAGCAGCAGAAGAAACTGAACCTGGAACATCGCATTCCGCTCCACCGCGAAGGCAAACCGGAACAGGTCGCGACGCTCATCACGGAATTGGTGGAGAACGACTACATCACCGGCGAATCGTTCACCATCGACGGCGGCTTGACCATGCGGATCGCGTAATTCTGCATCGAGACTCCAAATTCGTCCTCGTCCTCGCACTCGTCCTTCGTCCTCGATTGCTGCGATTACTGTGCAGACCGTGGGATTGACGACAGATCGACCGGAGAACCGTAGCGCAGATTTTCAATCTGCTGGATCGCCGATTTCCAATCGGCAGGGCGCCGGCAAGTCCCAGCGGGCTCGGACTGGGAGACGCCCCGCAGAAT
>VHCZ01000429.1 GCA_016871535.1 Verrucomicrobiota bacterium | reverse complement strand
TGAGCCGCTTCCCGTGTGGGAATTGATGGTAATGTCATTGTCCATCAACGATTCCCAAATAGTGACCGCTTCGGCTACTGAATAGTCACGGCTTAGCGCAAGCTCATGGCTTAAGTAGCTATTGAGTGAAGCTCCTCGGCTGTGGCCGACAAAGTGGATTGGAACTTCGGCGAGGATGGGTCTGCCACCGGTTTCCTCGAACAATGCCGTGAAGAATCTTCTCCCCACTCGCTGTGTTGGGTATTCCACGAACTCGTTACTTACTCCCACCCAATCGAACAAAACAACACATCCGCCTGCTTGCCTGAGGTTGATCACGCCATCCTGAAGGACAACGCGGTCGGTAGCTTTGTCGTAACGGACTCGATAAATGGGAATTGCGCCGCCAACTTTGTCCCGAATCGCTTTCGCCATCGCCGAAGCCCAGTCAGGCAATGCACCGTCACTCCCCACTATCGGGAGGCGGCCTGGCGGCTGAAACCCGTGAGTAATAATTGTAATGCCGCAGACGGAGCTGGCGGCTAATGCTGAGGTTGAAGAAGACATCCACAGCGCTACAAGAAGCACAGCGCCCCATGTTGCTCTTTGTGTGTTTTTCATCGCCGGTTGCTCAATGTGCCGCCTCCTGCATGCATCCGAAACAGAAGAGGCACGGGAATGCCTTGAAAGGAACGCTTTCGGCACGCCCGAGTGCGGCGTGCTTCCAGCGCCGTCCTTTCAATGAAATTTCCCGTTTCGTTCTGGACAGCAGCCGAAGCCGCAAATTTGTTGTTGGTCTTGGTTTACATAGCCTTTCTTTTGGAACGGTGGCATTGAAGCACGGGTCAGCGCGCGGGACAAGAGTGAATTCTCAGGCCCTTGCCCGATCGGATGTCCTCTTGTCGTCGCCTCGAAAACCGTTACTATTCGGACATGATGATCGAAATTCACGACGACATTTTGCGCGGCTTGGAATTGACGGAAGCCCAAGCCGTGCTGGATCTGGCCGTCGGATTGTTCACCGAGCGCCGGATCACCATGGGCAGGGCTGCGGAAATTGCCGGAATGACCCAATCGGATTTCCAACGTGAACTGGGTCGCCGCGGCATCCCCATCCACTATGACGTGGAGGATTTGCGCGCTGATTTGCGCACGCTGGCTTCCCTGCGGGGCGCATGATCGTCGTGAGCGACACGTCGGCGCTGACGTCGCTGATCCATGTGGGCCAGCTTGGCTTGCTTCGCGAGCTCTACGGCTCAGTGCTGATACCCACAGCCGTGCATCGTGAACTGCTGCGTTCGCATTCTCCGTTGCCCTCGTTTCTGGAAGCCCGCGAGATCTCCGATCACAAAATGGCGCTTCGCCTCGAAGCCGAGCTGGATTTGGGCGAAGCCGAAGCCATTGTTCTGGCCAAGGAAACACGAGCGAATTTGTTGTTGATTGATGAAAAACTGGGGCGTCAGGTGGCAGAGCTCGAAGGTGTGCCGATCACCGGCTTGATGGGCGTGCTGGTGGAAGCCAAGCGTCAAAGCAAGTTGAACTCGGTGCGGGAGCTGGTCGAACTGCTCGAAGATCGCGCCGGTTTCCGCGTCTCACAAGCCGTGAAGGAGGAGGCGTTTCTGGCCGCTGGTGAATAATCAAAGGGCAGGCATCTTCTTTCGTTCATTGCCGACGGCGCGTTTGGCGTTGAGCAGGCAGGCTTGAACATCTTTGCGTTCCAGCCAAGGGAAGTCCGCCAGGACACTCTGCAACTCGTCCCGGCACCTGGGGCGAAGGCGCAACGTTGGAGGAGTGCCGGGACGAGTTGCAGAGTGTCCTGGAAGATTGGCTGCTGGTTGGCATCCGGTTCGGCGATCCCCTGTCGGTGATCGATGGGATCGATCTCTGCCTCTGATTCGCGTCCGTTGGCGGTTTTCCCAACTGAACTCGGACCCTCCTCGCTCAGTTTTCTCCGTTGCCTCCTGTCAAAACAAAACCAACAACCGGCTTCATTTCACGGTGAACATCCTCGGTTTGAAACTCCGCGGCGGTTTGACGAGCTTGAAGTTCTCGTCGCTGGCCGTGGCCAAGTACAGCCCCTCGTGGTGGACGCGGTCCGCCAGCGCGCCCCGCACGTCCACGGCGGAAATGATGCCGTAGAGTTTCATCCCGCGGTAGATCGGGAAGTAATCGAAAAAGGTCTCAAGTCTTTTCACCGTTTTTTGGAGTTCCGCTTCATTGAGTTCGCTTTTGATCTCCACGACATACACGGTCGGGCGCTCACCGTTGGCCGCGCCAATCATGTCGAACTCCTGCGCGTGCCCATTGCGGCGAGCGATGCGCCGAAACGAGATTTCATCAACGTGGAAACTCCGCAAGAGGATGCGCTGCATCGAGGCAAAGGCCAAACCTTCGGTAAATGAACCAAATTTGTTGCCCAGGCCGCCGAGTCGCCGGGTGACCTGGCGCAGAGTCTCCTCCGTCTTGGCGTGTTGCTTGGCCAAGTCAGCGACCAAGCTTTTTAACTCCTCATCCGTCATATTCGCAGATTATCTTGAGCAGCCTTCACCGTCAACCGCCACCACGCCGGTCACGCAGGTCTTTCCCCATCCGTCATGAGTGACGCTTCCGGCAA
>VHCZ01000428.1 GCA_016871535.1 Verrucomicrobiota bacterium | reverse complement strand
CTTCCAGGCGGTTACTTCGAAGTTCGAGTTCGCCTGGACATTCGGTTGGTTTTCCGTGATACGCCAGCGGGTCTTCTGTTCGACTTTGCTGGCGACCACGATGAGGTGCGGCAATTCATCAAATCGCGGGTGTAGCAAAGGGTGGTTCCTGATCGAAACTTGCGAGGTGCGCAGCGAACAGCGGCCGACGCTCGCAAATCATTTTGCTCCTTCGTCGCGAAAAGATCAGGCTTTCCCCTCGGAAAGTTGGGAAATTGAAGCGGCGGAAACGAGATGCAGAAATTCTTTCGCCACTTCGCCGGCCCCACGCCGAGCGATTTGAAATCCAAACGAACTGGTCCGCTCTACAAGGTCGAGGAGGTGACCGTGAAGGACGGTGAGTTGCAAACCGCCAGTGGCGGGAAGCTGAAGCCGCCGAACGCTTACCAGCCCGAAAAGGGCCCTCAGCCCGCGCGCCCCAGTAACGACCGCTTGGTCCGTCGTGGTAATTGAAGCACTCAGATACCCACCGCGTGAGCATTACGGCAAAACTGGGTAGCACCCGCCTTCGGCGGGAAGAATTCGGCAGCCTGCCGAATTCTTTGTCCGCGAACGTAAACTCGTTCCAAGACTCTGTAGCCCATGTTTTCTGCGAGACGCAGATGCTACTCGGGCGCTGGACGCTCGCGCTTGTCCTGCTCCTCACCTGCCTGCTTCGCCCGGCTCCCGCTCAAGACTCTGTCCGCACGCTCGCGGGCCTTCCCGAAACTCCCGGCTCCACCGACGGCACAAACTCCAACGCTCGTTTCAACGACCCTGCCGGAATCGCCGTCGCTGCGGATGGGGCCGTTTTCCACGTCTCGGATACTGGCAATCACACTATTCGCCGGGTTACGACTAACGGCATCGTCACTACGCTCGCTGGTTTGGCTGGTAACGCAGACTACGCCGATGGTTCCGCTGCCACCGCACGTTTCAACCAACCGCTTGGTCTTGCCGTCGCGCCTAATGGCACCGTCTACGTCGCAGACAGCGGCAATCACCTCATCCGGGTCATCAGCACCAATGGCATCGTGTCGGTTCTCGCGGGAAATCCGGAGACGTTCGGTTCCGCTGACGGCACGGGCACGAACGCATTTTTCAATAACCCCGTCGGTCTGGCGCTCGCGGCGAACGGCTCGCTCTTCGTCTCGGACGCAAACAACTTCACCATCCGCCGCGTGTCGGCCGCCGGTGTCGTCACCACCCTCGCCGGAGCCACCGGACAGGACGGCGCGGCCGATGGCCCGGCGTCCTCCGCCCGCTTTGGCAAGCCGGCTGAACTCGCGCTTGCGCCCAACGGCACACTGTACATTGCCGACGCCGCACACCACGTCATCCGCCGCCTCACGCCGGACGGGCGCGTTAGCACCATCGCCGGCCTCGTCGGCATGGACGGCGCAACGGATGGCGCGAACGGCCTTGCCCGCTTCTTCAACCCCTACGGCCTCGCCATCGCCGCGCACGGTCATCTCGTCGTCGCCGACACCTACAACCAAACCATCCGCGAATTGCTCGCCCCCTTCACCGTCGGCGTTGCGCCCAGCGGAGGCGGGCGCGTCATCTCGTGGGACGCAGTGGTTGGCCGGAGTTACCAGGTGCAGTTCAGGGACGGTTTGACCGCGGCGGCTTGGCAGAACCTCGGCAGTCCGACCACCGCCGCGACGCTCACAGCCGCGCAAACAGATTCCTCCCTTGTCCCGGCCGCCCCGCGTTTTTATCGCATCCTGCGTTTAGACTGATCGCGGGTTGCGGTCATCCAGCCGCTGCGGAGATAGGGTGAACTTGTTGTGCTTGAACAAACGGCTTCCGAAGGAGTGGCGTGCTCAACTGATGTGATCGCAGCCAAGAAGCAGTTTACCTGGGTGAAAAATGGTGCTGAAGTTGTAGTTCCAAGTTTCTGCGGCCCAGCGTAAAAACAACCATGCTTTGGGACTTGCTACAACAATGTCAGATTTCACGGCGGCATGAGGAGACGAAGGCGCTTGCTTCGCGGGCGCATACTTTGAATGACCGTGTGACCCACCTCGAACTAGAACTCAAATCGACCCGCGCTCAACTGCGGCTCCTCACGGAACTGCTCGAAGGCCGCCTTGGGGAGGATTTGAACGGTGATGGCAAAGTAGGACGCTGACATGAAACTCGGCCTCTACGGCGGCTCCTTCGACCCCGTCCACCTCGGACATTTGCTCGTAGCTCAGGCAGCGGGGGAGGAGTTTGGATTGGATCGGCTGTGCTTCATTCCAGCGGCGCAGTCACCATTTAAACCGGGCAACGAACCAGCGCCCGCCAAGGCCCGCCTGCAAATGCTCCGCCTCGCACTAACGGGCATGCCACGCTACGAGGTGGACGCGCAGGAAACCTTGCGGGGCGGCGTGAGCTACACAATTGACACGGTGCGCGACTACCGGCAAATCGTCGGCCAAATAATTCCACAGCGGCTAGTGCTTAGTTGCATAAGTTAATTACTGTATTGCGAAGCTGAGTTCCCCTGACTTCGCGCTTGCGCCAGACAAAGGGTTTGGAGGTCTGGTTATGCTTGGCAATAAATTGTTCGAGCAAAGTTCGCAGTTCTTCCTTGT
>VHCZ01000427.1 GCA_016871535.1 Verrucomicrobiota bacterium | reverse complement strand
GGAGACCGCACGAAAGGTGCGCTCTCTCTCGTCGAGACCCCATCAACCGGAGAGCCGGATGCGGGAAATCCGCCCGTCCGGTTCGGAGGGAGGGGTGACGCTCGTGTGTCATCCCTACCCCTATCTCCGGCTCGATTCTTGAATCATCCGTGCGGGCTGTGGGATTAGGGCGGCCCATTCGAGGTTGCCGGGTGATTCGCAAGTCGATTACATTCGGCACGGCTCGGTCGGGTGAGAGGTTTGGCGCACGACACAATCAATGAAAAAAACTGCCTCGAAATCTATCAGCGCGGACGATTTGCACCTCTTCAACGAGGGCACTCATTTCCACCTCTACGAAAAGCTGGGGGCGCATCTGAGTGAACGCGACGGCGTGGCCGGCGCGCATTTTGCCGTCTGGGCGCCCAATGCGGAATATGTCTCGGTCATCGGCGATTTCAACCATTGGGACAAAGGCAGCCATCCGCTCCGCTCCAAGGGCAGTTCCGGAATCTGGGAGGGCTTTGTGCCCGGCATCCCGCATGGCGCCACTTACAAGTATCACATCGCTTCGCGCTTCAACGGCTATCGGGTCGATAAGGCGGACCCGGTCGGGTTTTATCATCAAACGCCGCCGGCGACGGCCTCGCGCGTGTGGGATTTGAAATACGACTGGCAGGACCAGTCCTGGATGAAGGAGCGCGGCTCGCGTTCCAAACACAGCAGCCCCATCTCAATCTACGAAGTACATCTGGGTTCGTGGATGCGCGTGCCGGATGAAAACAATCGCCATCTCACCTACCGCGAACTGGCTCCCCAGCTTGCCGATTACGTGAAGCGGATGGGATTCACGCACGTCGAGTTTTTGCCCGTCACCGAACATCCGTTTTACGGTTCGTGGGGGTATCAGACGACCGGTTACTTCGCGCCGACGGGCCGTTACGGGACGCCGCAAGATTTGATGTATCTGATCGATTGCCTGCACCAGCACGGCATCGGCGTCATCCTCGATTGGGTGCCTTCGCATTTTCCCTGCGACGAGCACGGGCTGATTTACTTCGACGGCACGCATCTCTACGAGCACATGGACATGCGGAAGGGGTTTCACCCGGATTGGAACAGCTACATCTTCAATTACGGGCGCCACGAAGTCCGGAGCTTTCTCATCAGCAGCGCGTTCTTCTGGCTCGACAAATATCACATCGACGGCCTCCGCGTGGACGCAGTTGCTTCCATGCTCTATCTCGATTACTCCCGCAAAGCGGGCGAATGGATTCCCAACGAATACGGCGGGCGCGAGAACCTGGAAGCGATCGATTTCCTGCGCCGCTTCAATCTCGAAGCCTATAAGCATTTCCCGGATGTCCAGACCATCGCCGAGGAATCGACCGCGTGGCCGATGGTGTCGCGCCCGCTTTACGTGGGCGGGCTGGGCTTCGGCTTCAAATGGGACATGGGCTGGATGCACGATGCGCTGACGTATTTCACGAAGGACCCCGTCCATCGCAAGTATCATCACAACGAGATGACCTTCCGCGGCATGTATGCCTTCACAGAGAATTTCGTGCTGCCGTTGTCGCACGATGAGGTTGTGCATCTGAAAGGTTCGCTGATCACCAAGATGCCCAGAGATGAGTGGCAAAAGTTCGCCAACTTGCGGCTCCTGTTTGCCTACATGTACGCGCAGAACGGCAAGAAACTCCTGTTCATGGGCGGCGAGTTCGGGCAATGGCCCGAATGGAATCACGAATCGAGCCTGGACTGGCACGTCACGCAATACGCCTTCCACGGCGGCCTGCAACGATTGGTCGCGGACCTAAACCAGCTCTACCGAACTGAGCCTGCGCTTCATGAAGGCGATGCTGATCCGGCCGGATTCAGTTGGATCGATTGCCATAACGCCGAGGAAAGCACATTGAGCTGGGCGCGCTACGGAGTCGCCACCCCGGACGCCATCGTGATCGTGTGCAATTTCACGCCGGTCCCGCGCTCGAATTTCCGAATCGGCGTGCCGCGCCCTGGCCATTGGAAGGAGATTCTGAACACGGATGCCAGGGACTACGCAGGCAGCGGGCAAGGCAACTTCGGGGGCGTGGACGCCGTGCCGTTTTCGTGGCATGGCCAGCCGTGCATGATCACGATCACGCTCCCGCCGCTGGGCGCGGTGATGTTCAAGCACGGGCCGCTCCCTTGAGAGAGGGGTCTGGAGTTTGGGCTTCTTAAACCTCCCCAATGCCACTTACTGCAAGACCTCGTCGTCATGTCTCCTTTGATGACGAGGGAGAAAGATGAGGCATGACCGCCTTGGGATCACACTACCTTGGTCGTGGGCGATGTTCCTTTTCTGTGTGGGCGCCGCGAGCACGCCAGGTCGAAGTTCATCTTGTTGGCAGAGGAGAACGGTTCGCGCAATTGAGGGGCGCCAAGGACGGTTATCTCGCGGCGATTCTCAACGGAATCAAGCCCGGCGCGCGATACTTTTATCGGCTCGACGGCCAGCGCGAGTTCCCTGATCCGGCGTCCCGCCTCCAGCCCGCGGGCGTGCATGGACCGTCCGCGGTGATTGACCCGAACTTCACCTGGGATGACCAGGGTTGGACCGGCCTGCCGCTGCGGGATTACA
>VHCZ01000426.1 GCA_016871535.1 Verrucomicrobiota bacterium | reverse complement strand
GAATTTTGCCTGGGGCTGCGTTGCTCCTCGGTCACAGCCCCACTGGCGGGGGATGCTCGCTCGTCGCGCCTTGCCCCAGGCCAAATTGGGCGCAACGAACGTGAGCGTATTTACGAAACGGACCACTTAGTGCGCGTTTTGAAAATGCCTTTTGGGTCTTTGGGGTGGAACAGGCCACTGGCCTGTTGCGGCAGGCTACCAGCCTGCTACCAGCCTGCCGCAATGTTCGGCGGCAAGTTGCCGCCGAAAACGGGCTGGTAGCCCGTTCCACTCATTTTCAAAACACGCTCTTAGCGCATTTGAGCGAAAGTCGCTTTGACCAATATCAAGGCGGGTTTTACCAAGGGGATCAGATTCGGTCTTGGTGGGGCGAGGACTCCTGCCGAGCCGGTCCATCGCGCTGTTCGATTGAATCTGGCTCGCGAGCACGCTCGCCCCCACCGCGGTTTCACTGAGGCATTACTGCGACCGAGGATTCGCCTTGGCGAAGCGAGCTGCCGCACGCAAAATGAAAATCCCTGAATAACCAACACCGACCGAGACGGATCTATGAAGACTCGAACCGTTGCCTGCTCCCATCCGACCCGACGTGAATTCCTCAAGACCAGCGCCGCCGCCGCCGCAACCACTCTGGCGCCTTCGCTGTTCACGGAAACCGCCCTTGGCGCCGAGCGGCCCGCCACGCAAAAAACCATTGGCATTCAAGTCGGGTCGATCTCGTTCGTGGACGAAGGCGCCGACCGCGTGCTGGACATTCTCCAAGAACGCGGCGCGGTGGACACGGTTTATCTGACCACCTTCACGTATGGCCGAGGCCTGGCCGGGCGCCAGATTCCAGGACAACCCTTTCCCGACCACGGCGTCCAGGAATCGGATGAAAAATTCTTTCGCGGCGGCAACTTCGCCTCGCCGCACCCGGAATTCTACAAAAACACCGTCTTGAAGCAGACGCGGGCGCCGGATCATGGCGATCTCGATATCGTGGCGACCGTCCTCCCGGCGGCGAAGAAACGCGGCTTGAAACTGTTTTGCTCGATTGAAGACGTGTTCCGCTCGGACGTGCCCGGCGCGAAGGACGTCGCGGAGGTGGACTTGCAAGGGCGCAAGGCCGGGACGCTGTGCCTTTTTCATCCGGACGTCCGCGCGTTCTGGACCGGGTTGGCGGAAGATCTCTGCCGCTCCTACGACATCGATGGCATTCTGTTTTTCAACGAGCGCAACGGCCCGCTTTTGAATGCGCTCGGCGCGAGCCATTCTCAGAGCATCGCGTCGTCGCGCACGACCTGCTTTTGCGAGCACCATCAAAAGGCGGCGCGGGAGCGAGGGATCGATTTCCAGCGGGCTTACGAAGGTTTCCGCAAGCTGGATCGGTTCGTGCAAGCGGCCTTGAAGGGCGAAAGGCCCGGCGACGGCTACTTCGTCGAGTTCTGGCGGTTGCTCGTGGAGAATCCGGAAATCATTCTGTGGGACCGCCTGTTCGACGAAGGCAAACACCAAGTGCTGGCGGAAGTGAACCGCACGGTCAAAGGGGTTCGCCCGAATCTCCGCGTCGGGTTCCATATCGAACACGTCAACTCGTTCAATCCGATTTTCCGGGCCACGCGGAGTTATGAGGATCTGGCGGCGAAGGCGGACTTCCTGAAAGTTGTCGTGTACAACAATTGCGGCCGCGAACGCTATGCGAACTTCATCCGCAACGTCGGCTCCACCGTTTTCCGCGACGTGCCCAGAGAACTGTTGCTGCAATTCAACAATCATTTGTTGAATTACGGCAGTGAAGCCGGCCTGAGCGAATTGGCCACCGCAGGCTTGTCTCCGGACTACGTGGCGCGGGAAACCAAACGCGCGATCGAGGGCGTGCAAGGCAAATGCAGGATTCTTCCCGGGATCGACATTGGCATCCCGACCGGCAAGAGCAGCCGCAAAGCTTCGCCGGAGGATACTTACGCCGCCGTCGCCGCGGCGTTGAAAGCCGGCGCGGACGGACTCATCCTCTCGCGGAAATACTCGGAGATGCGCCTGGCAAATCTGGCGGCAGCCGGCAAAGCGGTCAGAGAATTCAAAGCGTAGGTTCTGATCGCCGCTGATCAATCTCCAGAATCAGGCGCTGAAACGCAAAGTTGCTGCGGTGGCGTTGATCGCTTGGATCCTTTTCCCGATCCAGGGCGCCGCCGCAGAAATTCAGGTCATGCTGCCCGGAGAACTGGCGGGGCCGCTGCTGGCATCGAAACGGGAAATCAAACCGGCGTTGATATCGTTTGAGCCAGGCGTTTATGAGGTTCGACACGAGGCGACCCATTTCCAAGTGGAAGTCCGGATTCCCTTTCAAGTTGTTCGTTCAGGCGAAGCCGCAGTTCCGCTCTTCGGCGCGGCCGTGTATTTGCAGGAGTCCCGGGTCGAGTCGGCCGAACCGGAGCTGGCCCGATTGGTGAACGTGACGAACCGGCTGGGGCTTTTCGTTCAACGTCCGGGAGCAGCATCGCTCCAGCTTAGTGGTCCATTTCGTAAATACGCTCACGTTCGCGGCAAGGGATTTTTCGGCCAGACGAGGCGCGAGCGACGAGCATATCCCGAAGTGGATCTGTAAGGAGCAAGCAACGAAGTCTGGCGAAAAAGAA
>VHCZ01000425.1 GCA_016871535.1 Verrucomicrobiota bacterium | reverse complement strand
AGAACGGACCTGGCGCGAAATCCGAAGTGCCGATGCAGAGGCGCATCAAGTTCATGCCGATGCCGTGCTCGGGATGAACGAGGCTCTCGATCACCTTTTCCCGCCGCGCCGCCGGCAGCAGGCTGAGCCAGTGACGGAACCATAACCCCGATCACCTTGGGTCGCTGGATTTGGCGTCAGCGGCTCTTGGCCTTTTTGACACGGTGCTTCGCGCCAGTTTTCACTGTGTAAGGCACGGTTGTTTCGCGGAAAGTCGAGAATTGTTCGGCTGCCGCGTGCGGCTTTAACTCGATTTGGAACTGAGCCTGGCCAAAGAGCGAGCCGTTTTCATTCATCAAGCGCGACGCCGCCAGCTTGCAGTAGTCCGTGTCGAGTTCCACGCCGACACTGTTTCTCCCGTGTTTAAGGGCGGCAGCCATCGTGGTGCCGGTGCCACAAAACGGGTCGAGCACCGTGTCGCCAGTAAACGAGAACATCTGGACGAGACGCGAGGCAAGTTCGAGCGGGAACGGAGCGGGATGTTCCTTGGTCGAGGCGCCGGTGAGAGTCCAGATTTGCTGAAACCAGGCATCGAACTTTTCCTTCGAGATGGCACTCAGGCGACGCTGTTCCTCGGTGGGCTTGCGGTAGCCACCGGGTTTGCGCTGCATAAGGATGAACTCCATGTCGTTTTTGATAATCGCGTTCGGCTCGTAGGGTTTGCCAAGGAATTTGCTGGTCTTGTTCGCCTCAAACACGGCGTTCGAAATCTTGTGCCAGATGATCGGATTGAGGTTGTCGAAGCCCAGCTTGCGACATTGCACGCAAATGTCCGCATGGAGCGGGACGACGGTGTGGCGTCCGTTGTTCTCGCGACGCGAGAGGCAGACATCGCCCACAACGCACACGAGGCGTCCACCGGGGACGAGCACACGGAACGCTTCGCTCCAGACGCGGTGGAGTTCGGCGAGAAATACCTCGTAGTCCTCGATGTGGCCCATCTGGCCTTCCGTCTCGTTGTAGCGCTTGAGGGACCAGTAGGGCGGCGAGGTGACGACCAGGTGGATCGATTCGTCCGGGAGGAAGGAGAGATCGCGCGCGTCTCCCTGCACAAGCCGGTGCGTGGTGGGCAACTCGTCGAGAGCGTGATGGCCGTTGGCCGTGTGTTTCATAGTTTGCGGCCCTCCACTTTCGCGAGGAGAAGGCGCACGGCATTCTCGATTGTTTCGGCAGAACCGGAAGCAAAAACCACGGCATCGATGTTTGGCGAGGTCAAACGGCTGGTGACGTTCGGGTGCTCCTGAATGAACGGGTAATAGATGACGGCGCCGAACTTGGACTTCCGGAAAACGGCTTTGAGCTTGGCGGCTTTGTTCACAATCTCGTCGCAGCGCTTGTGAATGTCCTGCCGGGCTTCGATGCGCTTGATGTCGATGCCAATCTGCACGTCGCCCTTGGCAGGTGTAGCCGCATCCAACTCGAACACCTGTCCACCGGCTTCAAATTTGCGTTTCTTGAACGGGCCGTGGCCGTAAAGATTCAGCGCTTCGCACACGAGCTTCTCCCAGCGGCCTTTGTCTTTCCTGATTTCCTTGTCGATGAACGAGACGCGGTCGATGCGGCTGAGGGCCGGGAGTTCGATGTATTGCGGCAGGAAGGAAAGCAGGTAGCCTGCGACGGCGTTGGCTTGCGCGCTGGTGAGGGTCGGTTCGTAAGTATCGATGTTGTCGATCTTGAGATCTCGCTTGAGCGCACGTCCTGCAAGATTGCAGGCTGCTAACAATGGCTTGAGGATGAGCGGATGATTGAGAATCGCTCTGGCCAAATCCGTGGCCGGGATTCGTTCGAAGACGATGACTTCGATTTGGCGGGTCTCGATGTAGCGGCCGAAGGCATGGCGGAGTTCTTTCTCGACTTCGCGTTGGCGCATCTCGGCCGCGGGGAGGACTTTCGAGACGTATTGACGCTGATTACCGTAGCCGCCGGTGGGTTCGTTCAAGGCGTCGTTGGTTGGAGTAGTTTCCCCGCCGAATAGGCTATTTTTCTCAGGAGTCATTAGCTTGAAGCGGGATGGTAGCGGAGGCACACCCGCAGGCAAGTGAAGAGCGAGCTGACGGCATTGACACTCAAGGTTCCTTCGCGTTGAGCAGCATGCCGTGGTCACCGAGGCCACTCGCTGAACCTCGGCGGCATCAAGTCGGTGCCGGACGCCTTTGCCGTGAACTGGAAGATCGAGCCGCGCTTCGTGGACGAGTTCATCTCCCGCGGCGTGACCAACACGGCCGTGGAAACGCGTGTGACCCTCGCCAGCGGACTGCCCAACGGCAAACACACGCTGGAAATCTCCGGCAGCGAAGCCACGCCCATCGCAGTCATCCGCATGTATCGGCCGGGGTTGGCTCAAACGGGGCTCTGAGCGTCCTAATCTTCACGGCCTCCACTGCAGCGTGGCCACGGACTTGGGAGGCAGCGTTGTCGCCAGAACCTCGCCGCGCCAGCTCATGGACAGAGGGCGCCTGGTGCTCTGCGGGTTGGCCGCGACCAGCACGATGCTTCCGTCCGGGTTCCTGAACGCGACATTCGCCGGGGCCTTGCGAGGGTTTGTGGTGGCGATCCGCACTGCCCCGGGTTGGATGAATTTCAT
>VHCZ01000424.1 GCA_016871535.1 Verrucomicrobiota bacterium | reverse complement strand
AGGGTCTGTGCAAAAATAACTTCCGGTTTTGGCGGGAGCGCCGCCTGGCCGGATGCAAGGCGCGAGGAGGGAGCATCCCCGTTTTGGGGCTGTGACCGACGAGCAACGCCGCAGCCGGCCAGGCGCCCCGCCCCGGAGGGCTGGGGCGATTTCGCTTTCTGGCTTCGTTTCTCCTCAGTCGCAGAGCCCTGGCTATGCTCCTTCGTCGTGCCTCGCCAGAAAGCAAAATCACCTCCAGCAAAACCGGAATTTATTTTTGCACAGACCCTTAGCCGGCCCCTCGAACCTCGGACACCCCGGACTGGCTCGCTTGCGCCGCGCACGGGTTTACGAAGCGGACCGTTCATACGCCGCCTTCCGGATCGCAACGCCCTTCGCCACGAAGTCCCGCTCGAAATCCGTGAGCATGGCTCCTAACGATTCCGAGGTCTGAATCTCCCGATACCCCGCATTCCCGGCAAACACCTCGATCATCTGCGCGAAGTAATCGGTGTTATCCGTCCTCAGGAAAATCCGGCCGCCCGGCTCCAGCGCAGCGCGGGCGGCTTCGATGAAACGCGGATTGATCAGCCGCCGCGCCTGATGCCGGCGCTTGGGCCACGGATCCGGAAAATAAATGTGGAACGCGCGAACCGATTCCTTCGGCAGCAAATACTCGACAACGTAGGAAGCCTCCAGACGGATCAGTTTGAGATTCGAAAGGCCGAGCCGTTGCCCTTTGCGATCCAGCTTTCGCAGCCGCCCTAGCAAACGTTCGATGCCCAGGAAATTGTGTTCCGGGTGCGCCTGAGCGTACGCGGCGAGAAACGAGCCGTCCCCGCTGCCCAGTTCAACTTCCAGAGGCCTTGCGACCGGAAACAAGACCGCCAGATCCAGGCGCTCGACGCAGGACCGAGGAGGGTAGATGAGCGCGGAGCTTCCAATTGTGGATTGCGGATTGCGGATTGCGGATTCGAGAGACTGGTTACTGATCACGGGTGACTGACGACTGACGACTGACAACTGACAACTGATTACTTCTTGAGGAACAGCGCCAGCGAAGCCGTGTAGCCGTGGAGGAAGCTTCGGTCGCCCACCGGGCCGATCTCGCCGTTGCAGAAGAATCCGGCCAACCCAAAGGGGCCAAGGAGTTCTTGAACCGCGGTCGCATCGTGGCTGGCGCGTCCAAACAGGCGCGCCCCGCGTCCGTTGCAGCAACACAAACACCCGCCGAGAATGGCCTTGCCGCCGAGACGCTTTCGCGCGCTCTCCAGGAGCGCCGACAAATCTTCGGTCGCTGCGGCGGCGTCGCGCCTCTGGAATTGCAGCGTCTGTCCGGTCCGGGGGAAGGCTCCCACGGCGATGCAGCCTGAATTGGGATCGGCGCCGAGCAAATTCCGGATTAAGAAATCACCCCGCCGAAATTCCTCGAGATACTCGTTGATGACGAGACCGACGAACAAGTTTCCTCGCGCTTTCTTTTGCTCGGCTTCCGACAGGCTGTTGAAAGTTTCCACCAGAACTTCGTAGGCTGGGCGGTTGCCGATCTCGTGGATCAAATTGCGTTCGGCGCGCGTGATGGTCCAGGTCTCGCCGATCGGCGTGCAGCCTTGGGAGATCACGCCGGCCAGAGCGACCTCGCCCCGAAAGGCGATCGCGACTCCGCCGTCTTCATAGACTTCGCCGTTGAGATAGATCTGTGTGCGTTGCTCGGACAATTCCCCGCTGGCCAATCCGCCCAGGACCGGGACGCGCGCGTAGGCTTCGTTCCAATGCTTCAGCCAGGAATCGCAGTCGAGGTGAAACGGATCGGCAAAGACAAGCCAGCCGTTGACTTGCTCCTGGCCGACGCCCGTTTGCGCGTGCCAAAAGTCCGGGCCTTCCGCTTCTTCGACCTTCTCCTGAGTGAAGCGATGGGCCAAGAGATCCGCCCCAGGCAGATGAAAAAGTCCCAGGGCCAACCCCGCTTCCTCTTCGACCTCCTCCGCTCCGGTGATCAAACCCGTGCTCGAACAGCCTACCAGGAGCGGAATCTGCGCGTGCACGCGCAAAATCTCGAGCACCTGCGCCGCGTGGGGAAAAAACTTCGGCGTCATGAAAACCAACCCCAACGAAACTCGGGAAGCCGAAAGCTGCGAACGCAAATCCTCCGCCCACTTTTGGAGGCTGGACTCGTCGAACGCGCTGCGCCAATGGCTGACCGCAGAGTAGTCGTTTGCCATACGGAGAAATTAGCGAGTCAGCCGCGCTTGGCAAATAAGAAGCGCGCGGAGTAGTGTTCTAATTCTGCCGGAGCGCGGCTGTGTCGCAGACCAGCCGCAGCGCTGCGACTGGTCCTTCGGATACAGTCGCGCTCCGAGGATGCAAATTAGGACACTACCCCGCGCGTCGAACGTGGGCGAGCGCATCTCAGTTCAGCTTGGAGCGTGTCCGAAAATTCCGCGAGGTCCTGTTTTCGAGCGAAGTAGCGCAGGCTTTCGAGCCTGCGGGTTCAAGGAGCTTTCCAGCTCCGTTTGGCGAGCCGCGGCGCTGGGGGCTGGAAAGTCCCGCTAACCGGCAGGCTAGTCCTGCAACAAGCGTGATTATTGGCTTGAAAAAAGAAAAAAGCTCGAAATGCCCGTCAATATTGGTTGAAATATGTTTGTTCAAGAACAGCT
>VHCZ01000423.1 GCA_016871535.1 Verrucomicrobiota bacterium | reverse complement strand
AGCGACGCGCAGATCTTTCTCGACCTGCAAAAGACCGGGCTGCGCGGACCGGACCAAGCCAACGCTTTGCGTCACTGGGAAGGATTCTGCCGGCCGTGAAATACGAAACCTACAGCGAATACAATCCCGTCGGCGTCGCCAGTGCCGAGAGTGCTTTTCTCACCGTCTGGGCCGGACTCGGTTCATGGCACAGTGATCTGGTGCTCGTCGGCGGTCTCGTTCCAAAATATCTCTGCGGCGATCTTTCTGCATCGCGCACACTACCGCGTCCGGTTACGGTTGACGCCGACCTGGGCATCTCCCTTGGCGCGTCGCTCGGCCAATACGGCAGCCTTCAGTCGGACCTGCAAGCTCAAGGCTTCCGGCTTTCCAAGGATGAGTTCGGCGGCCCACGCTTCGTGAAGAAGATCGGCGACTTCACAATCCCGGTGGATTTCCTCACGGAACACCCGCCGGCCACGCAGGGCACAGCGGTGGTGGACGATATTCCCGCCAACATTCTGCCCGGCATCAATCGCGCCCTGGCCTCTGCCCGCACGATGAAGGTGAAAGGGATTGATCTTTACGGCGCACCCCAGGAACTCACCGTCCGCGTCTGCGAAGTTGGTCCGTTCTTGGCCATGAAACTCCGCGCCTTCGCCCGCCGACAAGCGCCCAAGGACGTCTTCGATATTCTTTACACGCTGCTCCATTACGACCGGGGCACAAAGGCCGCCGTCGCTGCCTTTGGCGAAGAAGTCAGGGCCGGCAATCCCGCTTGCACCGATGCTGTGGCCTGTCTCAATCAGCATTTCCGCGACGAACAATCCTCCGCGCCCGTTCGCGCCGCTAATTTCGTTTTGGGCCAGGCTGTCCCCGGTGAATCGGAAGACATCCGCTTTCGCCGGCTGCAAATCCAGCAGGACATGGTGGACGCCGGCGCGCTGCTCCGAAAAGCCATCGCCTAGAATCATCACCATGAACTCGATCATCCTGATGAGCATGAGCGCCGCGATGAACGCGAGCATGACGGTGACGACGAGCACGCCGACGATGACAACTACGACGACAACAACGTCATCATCACCAACAACAGCAGCATGAGCAGCAGCACCACCAGGATCAGCAGCGGCAAGCGCACCGGCAACGGCGGCGGTGGTGGCAGCGGCGGTGGCGGCATCACCATGCCGCAGGTAAATCCCCACTGGGCCAGGCTGCCGCTGTTTGATCGCAAGGGGTGGAAGCGCGTGCGGTTTGGGGATGTGGTGGAGAATCTCAACGAGACGTGCGAGCCGGAGGCGGCGGGGTTGGAACGATTCATCGGGCTGGAACATCTTGAGCCGGGGTCGCTGCACATCCGGGCGTGGGGCAATGTGGCGGATGGCACGACGTTCACGCGGCGCTGCCGGCCGGGGCAGGTGCTGTTCGGCAAACGCCGGGCGTATCAGCGCAAGGTGGCGGTGGCGGGGTTCGACGCGGTGGTGTCCGGCGACATTTATGTGCTCGCGCCCAAGGGCGACCGGCTGCTGCCGGAACTCCTGCCGTTCCTCTGCCTCTCGGAGCGGTTTTTTCAGCACGCGGTTGGGACATCCGCCGGTTCGCTCTCGCCGCGCACCAACTGGAGCAGTCTCGCCAGCTTTGAGTTCGACCTCCCGCCGCTCGACCAGCAGCGCCGCATCGCCGAAATCCTCTGGGCGGTGGATGAAGTTGTTAAGGGCTGGCGAGCAACTCAACTCCATCTTGAACAGGCGCACACCGCGAAACTCAAAGCAATGATGCTCGGATCGGTGAATGGGACAGAACAACAACTCCGCGACATCGGTGATTTCGCTCCACCTCGCGGGTGGAAGGTGCAAAGAGCAGAAGAACTCGTCGCCAGCCCTATCACAAAGGGCGCAACGCCGTCGCCCCACCTGAACACCAACAGCGCGACCGTTCCATTTCTGAAAGTTTACAACCTGACATTTTCCGGCGCTTTGGATTTCACGATCGATCCGACCTATGTAGAGCCAGAAATTCACGAGAAAGACTTGAAGCGGTCACGTGTTCGTTCAGGCGACATCTTGATGAATCTCGTTGGCCCGCCACTTGGGAAAACCGCTTTGATTCCCGATGGATTCCCGGAGGCCAACGTGAACCAAGCAATCGCCATCTACCGAATAGATGACTTGGCGATGCGAGGATTCTTCGCTGCTTATCTTCGGTCAGACTTAGCTCAGAAATGGTTGGAAAAGCGTTCCAAGAAAACATCAGGCCAGCGAAATCTGACGCTTGGCTTGGCGCAGGAGCTTCCTGTTCCGATTCCGCCGGAAGAAGTCATTTCGGCAGTGCTGAAGACATTGGAGGAGTTCACGGCAGCGAAACAGGGTGTCGAAGCGGTGCTGAAAAATGCCGTTAGCGTCGGCGACTGCATCACAAACGAAATCTTCAAACCATCATGAGCTTCAACGAATCCAACACCGTCGAGCAGATGATTCTCGATGCGTTGTCCGCCGACACCACCGGCGGCCACCGGCCGTTCGAGTTAAAAGACACGCCCGGCTGGGGCGGTTCGATCGGCGGCGACATGGTGGCAGGTGCGGCATCGCACTGGGAATATGCGCCCGCTGCCGACGTTCCCCGGCAGGCCGGCGAGGTGATGGTTGAACCGTGGTTGCGGCTGGCCCTCATCCGGCTCAATCCCGAAATCGCCAACCAGCCCGACCGCGCCGACGAGGTGATTTATGCGTTGCGGGCCATTCTGCTCGCGGTGCAGGCGGATGGCTTGGTCCGGGCCAACGAGAATTTCATGGATTGGTTGC
>VHCZ01000422.1 GCA_016871535.1 Verrucomicrobiota bacterium | reverse complement strand
TCGGTCCCAGCAAAGGCGCCGAGCCGCGCGACATCCTCATCGACCTCGACGGCACGGGCGCGGACGGGCAGGGGCAGTGATCGAGTCAGGGAGTGCTGGAGTGCCGGAGTGTCGGGGTATCGGAGTAGTGGGGCGTCTAAGCCGGAACGATTCAGATCGGATGGGGAGCGCACGCGCCCCCGCGTGCTGGAGTCGGCGCCCTCGCCGACTCTATTCAATCATCGCATCCCCCTTTGGATTGACCAGTGTGGACAGGTGGGGATGGACATGAGCTATGGCTAATGGAAAGTTCCCTTGGTCCCGGGACCATGCTCGCCGCCCATGAACCCGAGACCGTGCGGACCGCAGCCTTCAGGTTGCTTCCGCGCACTCTCCGGAGTCGGGCGTTGAAGCGGCCTAAAGGCCACGGTCCGAAGAGACGGTTCTCCCTCCACGAACCAGTCCCTGCGCCATAATCGAATCCCGGTTCTTCGCCGCGCTGCCGTGGAATAACTCCTCTGGAGGCACAGTGGGCGCCAGTTCCAGATCGACGTCGAGCGAATGGCCCTGGTTCGCGCGAATTCGTTTCCGCCAAACGTCCAGATCGAAACGCTTCTTCTCATTGGTCTCCACGATCTCGGCCAGCTCCGCCGGAGTAATCGGCGTGCCGTGAGCCGATGCCCTGGACAGCAGTTCATCGACGTCCGCCCATCCATTCCCATCGAGGGCGAGTCCGGTCACCCCGGGATCGTGCCGCAGCACCAGGCTCAAGAACTTGCTTTTTGAAACGAGCGATTTTCGCATGAATCTGCTGAACGCCAGAACCGAGCGATCCTGAAGATTCTCCCTCCCGCGTTGTCTGCCTCTATTGTTCGGCCTCGTAGTCTTCTACCCGTCAATCTCACGGATCAGATTGCGTCTTCATCCGGGAAATCCGCGAAATCCGTGGTCAAAAATTGGTTCAATGTTCAGGGAAGAAATCTTTTGACAGCGCTTTTCATTTCGACGTGCGAGGCGGTTTTCGTTAGGTTTCATCACTGAAAAATCATCCATCGCATATGAACACGAATCCGGCTGTTCAAACACGAACTCGTTACAATGTTAAAGAGGTTGAATCGTTAAATCGGTTAAATGGGGCGAAGCGTTTCAAAACTCAAAGTTGGCCTGGAGGCGTGTTGGCCGCCGTTCTCGTCGTGGGCGCGTGTTTCGTGGCCGCGCCTCCCACCCTGGCGCAGGAAGCGGCCGCGCTTCCCAAAGCGTTCCTCGACGGCGCCGGGCCGGGTTGGTACGCGCTGACTCAGGAACATTTCGTCAACGTCAATTGCGACCCGGACACGTGGACGTGGACGAACGGACTCATCCGTTGCACGGGCAAACCGGTCGGGGTCATCCGCACCAAGAAACTCCACACCAACTTCGAGTTGGTCGCCCAGTGGCGACATCTGCGATCCGGCGGCAACTCCGGGATTTTTGTCTGGGCCACGCCGGAATCGATCCAGACGCTCGCGGAGGGCAAAGGCAAAGGCAGGCTGCCCACCGGCGTCGAAGTGCAGGTCCTTGATCATGGCTACAAGGAGCAATACGAGAAAACCGGAAACCGGAAGGCGGACTGGTTCACGACCAACGGCGATGTGTTCCCGACGGGGTCCACAAAAATGGAGCCGTTCCCGCCGGTGTCGCCGAACGGCCAGCGGAGTTTTCCGCGAAAGAACCTCAGCAAGGGCGTGGGCGAGTGGAACCATTACTACGTGCGCGCGGTCAACGGCGAAGTCCGATTGTGGGTCAATGGCGAGGAAGTCTCCGGCGGCACGAACATCAAACCGGCGACTGGTTATCTTTGCCTGGAATCCGAAGGCGCGCCGATCGAGTTCAAAGAGATTCACATCCGCGAATTGCCGTAGCCGTATTTATTCTAAAAAACCGCAGATGAACCCAACGGGACCAAAGCCGGCAAAGCCGCAACCAAAGTCGTTACAACGTTAAATCGTTAAATGAGCTAAAGCGGTTAAATGGTGAGCGCGCAGTTCTCGGTTCGTGGGCGGTGGGCATGGTTCTGAGGCCAAGGAAGCTCTCCATGAATCGGTGAATCGACGTTGGTTTGTAGTTCCGCCTTCAGGCGGCTCCGACGCTCCCGACCGGCTAAAGCCGGGACTACATACGCCAGCAGGGAGGGAGTGGAATCCGTCCCTACCAGGTATACCAGGTTCGTGGTGGACGAATTGTGGTTCACAGCCGGGGCAGATCGACTATCTTCCTCACTCAGCGCCGCTATGCACTTGAGTTACATCCAGGGCGTGTCCACCACGCCGCTGATCGGGAAAACCATCGGCGATGGCCTGGATGAAATTGCCGCCGAATTTGGCGGGAACGAAGCGCTGGTCTCGACTTTCGAAAACCGCCGCCTGACTTACGCGGCTTTGCGCGAAGAGTCGGACCGCTGCGCGCGGGCTTTGATGGCGCTCGGCGTCGAGAAGGGAGACCGCGTCGGCATGTGGTCCACAAACTGCCTCGCGTGGGTGGTGGTCCAGTTCGCGACCGCCAAGATCGGCGCGGTGCTGGTGAACATCAACCCGGCGTATCGCGTGCAGGAACTGGAATACGCGCTCCGCCAGTCTGAGTGCAATTACCTGATCAGCGGCGAACGGTTCAAGGACGCCGACTACACTCAGAGCGTGTCCGAAAATTCCGCGGGGTCCTGTTTTCGCGCCAAAGGCCGGATGGCGAGGCGCGACGAAGGAGAATATCCTCCCTGGATCTTCGACTGAGGAGCAACGAAGCCAGGCGGCCTTTGGCGCGAAAACCCTCCGGGCGGCGGGTCTTTTGTCCGTGGCCTGCGTTGGCTCGGTCCTTACAGCCC
>VHCZ01000421.1 GCA_016871535.1 Verrucomicrobiota bacterium | reverse complement strand
TTTCGCCAGACTTCGTTGCTTGCTCCTTACAGATCCACTTCGGGATATGCTCGTCGCTCGCGCCTCGTCTGGCCGAAAAATCCCTTGCCGCGAACGTGAGCGTATTTATGAAATGGACCACTAAGGGATGGGCGAAAGACCGTCGGGAAGAAAATTCTGCGCCAGCCCCGCCAGGGCCTTCCGCGCGTCCTGAAGAACGGACTTCAACTCCGTCTCCAGGGGTTGACCCAGCTTCTGTCCCCACTCCAGCAAAGTGTCCTCACCAGGCAGACTGGCCGCCGCTGCGAACAATTCGGCCGTCAGGATCGGGCTCTGTCCCGAGGCGACACCTGGTTGCGGCTGAGGCGGCAGGGGCGATTGATCCCGCATGAACCAGGCGGTCAACGCCACCAGAGCCACAGCCAGCGCAGTCGCTGTCCAGGCTGGTCGCCACAACATCGCCCGCGGACATTTGCAAGGCCGGTTCAGCGCCGCCACAATTCGTCCCTGAAGAAACGGCGGCGAGGAGACTCTTTCGTGATTCGCACTGGCGGCAAGTTGCTCGCCCATCCGTAGGCCGGTCTCGTAGAAATCGCGGCAGGACGGACAACGCGCAACGTGATCCTGGGCGCGGCGTGGCAAGGCGTGGTCGGCATCCAGGCTCGCCGAAATCATTCGTCGGTAGAACCAGCAAATCAGCATATTCTTCCTCTTATAGAGATTGATCGCGATCCCGTTGCAGGCGAGCCGCGAGAGCAGTCCGCGCTCGATGCAGAAGAACTTTCACATGAATTTGATTCGTCTTCATAATCCGCGCCACTTCGGCGATAGAGAATCCTTCGCCATACCGCAGCCAGAGCGCCTCGTGTTGTTTCGGTTTCAACTTTTTGGCTAATTCCCAGAGCGAACGGCTGTCGTCTTGTTTCTCCAGCGCGGTGGAGGGATCGTGCGAATCGGTCTGGAGGTCGCTGCGAATCTCCTCCATCGGTTTGGCGGCGCGGAAATGGCTGAACGCAGTCCGTTTGGCGATGGTGAAAAGCCACGCCGCGAAGGCGTAGGCCGGTTGGTAGCGGTGGATGTTCTGATACGCTTTCACGAAGGTATCTTGTGTCAAATCCTCCGCGTCGTGGCGGTTGCCGGTGAGCCGCAGGAGGAAATTGAAGATCTGGCTCTCGAACTGTTCGACCAGTTTCTCAAACGAAGCCCGGCAGCCCGTCTGGCACCGTTCGGCGAGCTGTTCCGGACTCACATCCTTTTGTTCCGCCAGGGTCACGGGGCAGACATCGGTCGTGGGATCAGTTAAAAAAGTTAAATCAGTTAAATGAGTTGAATCGGGCGATGGTTGCACTGCTTCGACGAGGCAGGGATGGAACGATTTAACCATTTAACCATTTAACCGATTTAACGGCCTGCACGCGCGTCCTACTTCTCCGCGTCCTGTTTTTCCTTCTTCTTGCCCTCATGCCCCGGAAGCTTGATGTAGCCCTCGTCGCCGACTTTCTTGAGCAGGGGCGCGACCGGGAACTCCGCGTTCACGGTGACGATTCTGTTCTTGGCGGCGACTTTGATGGACCGGACCAATTCCTGCAAATCCTCGTTGTCCGTCTGGCCCAGCAGAACCATTGCCCGGATGCCTTCGAACACCTGTTGAATCTGTTCGGTCACTTCCGCGGTTTTCGATTTCAACGCCAGCGAGAGGAAGAGTTTTTCACTCTGCTCTCTGAGGACCAACTGTCCGCCCTCAGCCATTTTGAGCACTTGCGCCTGCGGCGGCACGGCGGCGTCGACGTTGAATCCTTCGGCCACGGCGAGAAAGAAGAACGCATCCGGCGCAGCCGGAAAATCCGAAAAGGCGCCGCTGCTCTTCAGGCTGGGACTCTTGCCGGCGAGCACGCTCTTGGCCTTGTCGATTTGTTGAGCGGATTTGCCGAGGATGGCGACATGGTTCGGTTCGAGCGACAGGAACAACTCATTCTGCAAGGAATACAAAGCGGACGCGCCCTGCTGCTCTTTTGTGACCTTTCCACTCGAATCCGCGAGCAACTGGGCCGCCAGAAAACCTTCGAGAATCTTCTGGGCCTCGGCGTCCATGTGCACCATCAACACGCCGTTCTTTTCCGGGTTTTTGGCGAACTCCGTGCCGTAAGCGGTGATGTGGCTGATCTTTTGCACCAGCGCGCCTAGATCGATGCCGATTTTGTCCTTCACCTCGCCGGAGGCTTTTTCAAGCAGGTTCTGGGTCAGGAATTCGCCCACCTGAGTGCGGCGAAGATTCTGCAGGTCCAGGTGCAAGAGCCATTTGGCGTCGGAGGCGACGTGATGTTTGGGAAGAGTGGCGGCGAAGGCGGTTTGGATTGCGCACAGCGCGCAGACCGCCAGCAGGAGGAGTCGAGGTTTCATTTCGTTGGATTGTTCAGATGAACGGCTTCTTAACTTTGTTGAGGGCCCCTGGGGGTCCCGTGGTTCCAATCCATCATTCGCGCGAGGGGGCAGAAAGGTTACAGGCAACGGGTGAATTCACGATGGGCGCCGGGCAGAATCCTTCAAGGCGATGAACATCAAGGGGCGACGAGATCACTGCGTCAAAGCTAAGCCGGATCAATTCAGTCAGATGGGGAGCGCACGCGCCCTCGCGTGCTGGGGTCGGCGCCCTCGCCGACCACACCACTCGCAAGGAGCGGTCACCCTTTGGTGACTGAGTTTCTACAACGTTCCGACCGGCGGGGGCGCCGGTCGATACACGCGAGGGCGGGTGTGCTCCCCAATTTCGGCTGCATATTTACGGCTAAGTGGTCCATTTCATAAATACGCTCACGTTCGCGGCAAGGGATTTTTCGGCCAGACGAGGCGCGAGCGACGAGCATATCCCGAAGTGGATCTGTAAGGAGCAAGCAACGAAGTCTGGCGAAAAA
>VHCZ01000420.1 GCA_016871535.1 Verrucomicrobiota bacterium | reverse complement strand
ACGGCCACTCGGACGTCATCAAGTGGCGCGATCCGCGAACGCTGGCCATCAAAGTAATCAATTCGGTTCGAACCGCGAACAACGCGGATTTGAAGCGGCTCCAGTCGATTGTTGCAACGAAAGTCAACTGATGAAACGATTCATTGTCACTCTTTCTCTTCTCATCACAGCAAGTCTATCAGTACCGGAGCAACGGTTGCGCGCCGCGCTCAAGCGCCTGCTGCGCAATCACGGCTTGCGCGTCGCTCAGTAGCCTTACGCTTCACGATTCGCTCGCCGGGCTTGGCTCATTCTGGGCCGGTTCGTTCGCGGAAACATCCCAAATCCGAGGCTCTATCCCGCGACGATCACGGCTGTTTTTTGGTTGCGGTCTCATGCTGCCGGGCAGCGGCTTGGGCTCAACCTGACCGCCGCGCTATTAGCGGGTGCCGGGTCCATGATGCCGCGCCGGTCGCTTTTCCCAGAAAAGAGAACGTTTAGAGAGGCTCGGAAAATTTTCCCGCCGCTCACCGTCCTCGCCGCCGCAAGCAGCGCCCGGGGGGCAAGAGTCGAGACGTGGCAGAGCGCGAGCTTGGACGCGACGGGACTTGATACGCTGAGAGTGGAGAAGCGGGTTTGAGCGAGCGAGCCGACCGAGAACAGGAGAGCGACACACTGTCGAGTTGCTCCGACGATGCCCGGCTCTTGCGCGCAGTTGGCTTGGGAGCGGGCGAAGGGCCGAGCGATGGGGACCGTTCGGGGCGGAATTCCCCTGCCGGGGCGGGCTGCCGGAGGCGGGTGCCTACGACCGCCGAAAGATTCCGGCCCATCACTGGCCAGCGGCAGCAGACAGCGGCAACACGTTCGTTGCTTCTGTTGCCGGCGTGACGCTGAACCATGCCCTGGCTTCATCTTCGGTCACAAGCTCGCGGTAGTGTCGAAAGATCATCGTCGGACTGTTGCCCGCTTCCAGCGCGGTCTTGGCGGCGTCATGCGTCAAGGCCAGACGATAGGAACAGAACGAATGCCGCAGCCCGTTTCGCTTCCACTTGAAGGCGGTTTTATTGCCCGCTTTTTTCCGAGCGCGGTTCACGGCGGACACAATCGCTTCGTAAAACTTGTTCTCTTCGGAGAAGTAGGCGAGGCGGCCTTCGGGCTGAGTGTAGGGCGCAAGCCAGGCAATCGCGGCGTCGCACAGCGGAACCAAGCGCCGCGCGGCGGTCTTGGCGTTCACGGCTTTGATCTCGACGAAGCGGCGTTCAAGATTCACTTCCTTCCAGTCCAGCCGGAGAATTTCCGCCGAGCGCAACCCGCAGAACGCGGCGATGGCCAGCCAGGCCGCAAGCTCCGGGCGGACTGAATCGAGCATCTCCCGCAGTTCATCCGGCGTGAAAATCAGCGTCTCGGTCGGACGGACTTCCGGTTTCTCGACGGCTTCCAGTTCGTCCAGCAAATCGCGAGGCGCATACTTCCGCCGGACGGCAAAGCGCAGCAGCGAGACAATCAATCGAAGATCGTTGAGCTTGCTCCGGCTGCCCACGGTCATGGCGTCGAGGTAGGTTTGGATCAAACGACCGGTTACTTGAGCCACGGGCATTTGAAAGGCTTGCGCAAACCGCGTCAGCCGCGTCCGTAAATCGCTAAGGTGACGCTCACTTCGTCCGGCTTGCTCTTTGGCGGCGATGAACTCGTTTACCACTTCGGCAACGTTCCGGGATTCGCGAACCGACCGCTGACGGCGAGCGAAGTCCGCAACGGCTTCCTTCAGCGTCGCGCCGGTCGGAATCAAACCCAGCGCTTCCACGTATTCGGCTACGGCCAAGTTGAGCGGACGATTAAACGGCCTGAGCAAATCCAGGGCTTGGACGTAGATAGCCCGGTCAGCCGGCGTCAAACGGAGCACTTCGTTTTCGCCGTTGGCCAGCTTCGTGGCGACCAGTTCAGCTTCTCGCCTCGCTTCTTCCCAGTCGGAGAATCGGCGGCGGATGCGGGTTGCGCCCTGATAGTAAACAAGGGTCGGTTGCTCGTAATCGACGCCCCGGACGCGGTTGAGGGTGGGATAGATTTTGACGGTGACGTTGCCGCGAGTGACTTCCAGGGTTTTTTTTGGAGGTGGAGACTTCTTCGCTTTCATGCGCGAATTTGTCCCCACATTGTCCCCAAAAGTCAAGCATTTCGTGAAAATGCCAGATTTTATTGGTGGAGGCGGCGGGAGTTGAACCCGCGTCCTTGATTAACTTGCCAGCCGCGACTACATGCTTAGCCGGAAGAGAGTCTCGGCCGCGCGATAACCTTCCGACGCGAATCGCACGGCCCAGCCCGCATGAAAATGTTTCGGCCAAACCCGCGCAGACTCCGTGTTTGACCTAACCTGCTGTCGCGTTCAGCCACCGTAGCAGGTGTCCAGCGGTGAACGTCACGGCGGTATTAAGCCGCGAGAGCTAATTCTTGGTTAGCTTTTAATGTTCGGTTCGATGATTAACGAGGCCAACGAACCATCCTCGGCATGCCGCCTCTGGCGTGTTACCCAAGTCGAAGCCAGTACGCCCCCATCAACGGCGCTGAAACTATCGGTTAACCGCAAGCTTCGGTCAAGCCAGGTCATCAGCGCATCATCGGGCGGCGTGGTGTGTATTGTGGAGCGAGGCTTCATTGGAGTACGCGGACTGGCGTTCGCAATCTCAATCTGACATGTGCCGTTCTTCAAATCGGGCGACTCGCTCACGGAAGCGACGCCTTCCACACGCTTGAGGCAATCGCGAATCTGAATCCACGATTCACCCAACCATACGGCCCGTTCACGTCGAGGCCGAGCCGGAGCGTCTCGACCCATCCAGCTTCAAGTGACAAGAACTGAAACGTTCTGACCTGAGGGTGGTGAGTGGCGCCTGAATCGTGCACGTGCCGCTTTTCGCGTCGAAAATAAATTCCGGTTTTGCTGGAGGCGATTTCGCTTTCTGGCGAGGCACGACGAAGGAGCATAGCCAGGGCTCTGCGACTGAGGAGAAACGAAGCCAGAAAGCGAAATCGCCCCAGCCCTCCGGGGCGGGGCGG
>VHCZ01000419.1 GCA_016871535.1 Verrucomicrobiota bacterium | reverse complement strand
AATGCAACACGGGGGATTTTCAGAGCCGCTTCAATTCAGCTCGCGGCGGTCGCGAACGACTCCACGCGCTCATTCACGCCAAACACCCCAACGTGCTGGACTTATGAAACTGAAAAGACGCGTCCCGAAGGGCATGCGTGCGCCTCAATAATTCGCTTGACCGCGCGATTCGTGTCTTTAGGATTTCGCCCGAACCAACAAGGAGGTAAATCAATGAATCCAACGAAACCTGTTCACAAAGTTCGCCTCGGCACTATCGAATCCGCCGTCTGGGAAAACAAGCTCAGCGAAGGAAAGCCGTACTACAAGGTCACCTTTTGCCACAGCTACAAGGACGGCGACGAGTGGAAAACAACTGAGAGCTTCGGTCGCGATGACCTGCTGGTGCTCGCCAAGGTTGCCGATCAGACGCACTCGTGGATCTTCGAGCATCCGCCGGGCAAATTAGCGGACTCCCGCCAAAGGTTGTCTGGCGGGGACTGATCGAGCTCCGAATCTCGACTCAGCCCGTCGCCGCCGGCGCGTTCCCCCGTTGAGAATTCGATCCCTGAATCTTAACAGGAGCCGTTAGTGCCCTGCGGTTGGCGAAGCCGCAACGTTTTCCGTCTCCGCCGTTTTTGTCAGGCGGAGCCGGGAAACGCGCAGGCCGTCCATTTCCTCGACGCGCAGCGTGTTCGCTCCGAGCGCGAGCGCGTCGCCCACTTTGGGAAAACCGCCCAGGCGATGGGTCACGAAGCCGCTGGTCGTCGTGATCCCTTCTTCGGCGAGATTGTCGCCGACCAACTCCGCCAATTCGTGGAGCGGCAAGGTGCCAGCCAATTCCCAGGTTTGGTCGCCCACCTTTTGCAGCAGCGGCTTCTCCTGATCAAACTCGTCCTGAATCTGGCCGACGAGTTCTTCGAGGATGTTTTCCAGCGTGATCATGCCGACCGTGCCGCCGTATTCGTCCACCACGATCGCCATGTGCAACCGCCGTTCGAGGAATAGTTGGAGGAGCTTTTCAAGGCGCGCGGTTTCGGGGACATAAATCAGCTTGCGCATCGAGGCCGTGAGATCGCGTCCTTGCCGGGCCTTCAGCCGCATGGCGAACAAATCCTTGAAATGGACGACGCCCAGCGTCTTGTCCAGGCCGCCGCCTTCGCACAACGGGAACCGGGAGTAACGCGTTTTTTCAGCTACGTCCAGGCATTCCGCCATGCTGGCTTCCGTATCCAGGGCCACAATCTCCTGTCGCGGCCGCATCACTTCCCGGGCGACGCGCCGCCGAAGGTCCAGAGCGTTGAGGACGATATCGCGGCCGAGTTTGCTGCCGCCCGACCGTGCATGGGAACCGGCAAACAGCAAGCGCAATTCCTCCTCCGAATGATGTCCATGCTCGGACTCGCCGGACGACTGCAAGCCGAGCTGGCGGAGCATCCAAAGCGAGGCGTGGTTGAGCAGCCAGATGAAGGGATAAGAAATCCGATGAAACCATTCCAGCGGTTGCACGACCCAGAGCGAGGTGGGGAGCGGCTTCTGAATGGCCAGCCATTTCGGCGCTTGTTCGCCGGCGGTGATGTGCAGAAACGTGATCACGGTGAAGCCCACCACGACGGCAATCGAATGGCGGATCGTGGCCGATTCGATCTTCAGCCAGTCCAGGGCCGGCGCGAGCAGCGTTGCGAACACCGGCTCGCCCACCCAGCCGAGCGCCAGGCTGGCCAGCGTGATGCCCAACTGGCAGGCGCTCAGAGAAGCGTCGAGGTTCCGAAGCACGCGCCGGGCGATCCGGGCGCGCCGATGGCCTTGGCCAATGAGCGGATTCAGTTGCGTGTCGCGAACTTTGACGAGAGCAAACTCCGCCGCGACAAAGAAGCCGTTCAAGAAGACCAGCACCACCACGGCCAGCAACTTCAACGCAATCTCGACGGTCGTTTCCGTAATCATCCGGTCAACATCAGTTCAGCCGAAAGAAACAGAAGAAACCAACGAATTTGAAGCCTTTTCGACCCGGGGCCTTACGGGTCGCGCTTGAATTCGCCCCGGCAGGAGGAGTAGATTCATTTGTAGATCGGAAAGAACCCTCGCTGATTGACCAGCGGCCGCAACACGAACCATCGATCCGCACGCTGCAAGGCATGAACACGGACCTCAAGATCACGGCCAGCAAACATCACGAGGCCGAGGGACGCCCCACGGCGTTCACTCTTACGCTCGGCCACGAAACGGTGACGCTTGATCCGGGCAAGACGTGGATCAAGGCCGACGCCTTCAAATGGGTCACGCGCGGGCTGATGGAGGAGCCGCAATCGTTTCATGTCCTGGCCGACGGCACCGTCGATGTCAACGGCGAGAAGATCGGCGTTCTGGATCCGGACGGGATTGCCAGGCTCGAACATGAAATGAACAAACGGCACGCCGCGCCGGTGGCTCTGAAAAAGCCGGAGGCGGTCAGTTCGCGCGCCGCCCCCGCTGAGGAGAAACCGCACTCAGATCGCGTCCAGTTCAAGATCAAGATTGACCACCTCGGACATCTGATGGTGGAATGTCATCGCGGCAGCGAGCGTGTCGAGACCGGATTGCGCGGTTTGCCCGGACTGATTCAAAACGGCCTGATGATCAAGCCCAGAGACCTTCACGTGGACCCACTTCTCCGGGCTGTGGAAATCGACGGCACACGCTTTGAGTGCAACGAGACCGGCGCCCGGCAACTCGAACAGGCGCTCAACGCTCGTTACGCGGCCAGGCTGCAATCCGAAGGCGAGACCGCCGTGGAGATCAAAGAGAATCCCGCAGCCTCGACCGGATTTGACATCCGCTTCGTGACGACACGAGCGGGCGCGCGGTTCGAGATCAAAGGCCATCTTTCGCAGGACAACCTGGACATCCTTCAAGACTCCAACCGCTGCGAATTGCTCAAGCCGGGAATCGTTTTGCGTTTGTCTCCGCCGTTCCTGCTGATTCGCCAGCGGCGTCATGACGGGAGTGAAGAAAAAATTCCGGAGCTTCCGGATGTCCAGTACCGGCACATTGCCGCGCACCAATTGCAGAAGATTTT
>VHCZ01000418.1 GCA_016871535.1 Verrucomicrobiota bacterium | reverse complement strand
AAGTGGTCCGTTTCGTAAATACGCTCACGTTCGTTGCGCCCAATTTGGCCTGGGGAAAGGCGCGACGAGCGAGCATCCCCCGCCAGTGGGGCTGTGACCGAGGAGCAACGCAGCCCCAGGCAAAATTCGGCGCAACCCGGAGGGCGGCAGTTCTTTTTCGCCAGACTTCGTTGCTTGCTCCTTACAGATCCACTTCGGGATATGCTCGTCGCTCGCGCCTCGTCTGGCCGAAAAATCCCTTGCCGCGAACGTGAGCGTATTTATGAAATGGACCACTAAGGATCGGATCGGTCTCATTTACCGAGAAGCGCTGCAACACGGCAAAGTGGTTTACGAGGCTTGACACGGTGTATCACCGTCCGAGCAACCGTTGGATGAAAGACCGTCTCCAAGTCGTCGAAGGCGACATCACCAAGCAGCAAGTCGATGCCATCGTCAATGCGGCGAACACGAGCCTGCTTGGCGGCGGGGGCGTGGACGGAGCGATCCATCGCGCGGCCGGGCCGGAATTGCTCGAAGAATGCCGCAAACTCAACGGCTGTCCCACCGGCCAGGCCAAAATCACCCAGGGCTACAAGCTTCCCGCGAAATGGGTCATTCACACCGTGGGCCCCGTGTGGCGCGACGGGCGGCATGGCGAAGACGAATTGCTGGCGAGCTGTTATCGGAGTTGCTTCGCCCTGGCCGAGCAACACGGCATCCGCACAATCGCTTTCCCCTCCATCAGCACCGGCGCGTATGGTTTTCCCATGGACCGCGCCACCCGGCTCGCCCTCATCGAAATCAAAAAATTCTTCGCCCGCAATACTTCGGTCGAGAAAGTCGTGCTGGTTTGCTTCGGGAAGAGCGCCTGCGAGACTCACCTGGCGGCGGTGCAAGTGATCGTGGGTTGAAAGGCTCGCAGAGGCCTTCGTTAAGAAATCCCTGCCGCCTTCAGCCCCTTTCGGCTCAAATTGCGTTGCAGTTGCTGCAATTTCTGCGGATTTCTGCCCACGTTGACATTCGGTGCGAATCGCCTTTCAATAACTGAGGATTATGGCCGTTGAGACATCGTCACCTCGAACCCCTCAAACGCAGGCCTGGTTGCAGACTATCTACAACCGCCCGGCGGAGTTTCTGGGGCAAACCGTTGCGATCCTCAACGATGAAAAGATCGTGCTGGTTGCGCCAACGTTTAGGGCTGCTCGCGAAGGCGTCGCCAGGCTCGGCTTGCCGTCCGGGGCTAACGTCACCTACTTTCATGTGCCTCAGTCGTTGCCCGAGGTATGCATTCTCACTCTGCGGGTGCGCAGCCTGAAAGAGTCGCTCTGGCTGCCGCTTTACTCGGTAGAGTTACGCGGCCCGCAAGGCGCCATTCTCCAGTGCCAGATGCTCGTAGATTCGGGCGCGGACATCAGCTTGATCTCCTTCACTTCTGGGCAGGAACTGGGACTGCATCGCAGCGATGAAGAAGTCCTGCTGACCGCCCAGGGCGTCGGAGGCACTGTGGCGTATTGTTTGCGACGATTGGAACTGATCATTGATCGTGTGCCCTTGCACGCGGCGGTGGCTTGGTGCCAGGATGCAGCCGTGGATGAGATGATCCTCGGACGCAAAGACGTGTTCGACGCATTCTTTATCGAGTTTCGGCAGCCGGAAAAGCAGGTGGCTTTTACACCGACGAAAACCAAACAAGCCTCCGCGTAGGCACGGCTTCCAATTATGGCAACAGCCATCAAACCAATCAAACCGCCTCGGCGAATTCCTCGCAAGCGGCCTGCAATGCGGCGCCTTGTCGAGCCTATGGAAGATGCTTGCGACCGTTTCGACATGATGCTGACTGAACTGCATGACGTTGATAGACGAACCTATTCATTGGTGGAGGCAAGAAAACGCCTCGGTCTCGGTGACTGATATTCGCTGGCATCCCAGAAGATTCAGCGATAACCCATCAACAGCTTCGGGTCCATCATCTTCACCCTGGATTTGCTTTCCGTCTCATGCCGCCGATTTGCCGAAGCCCTGACGGTGGTCCGATTGATTGCGCTCCCAGAGACCGGGGCTTACTTCGCCGCGTGGGGGGATGCTGCAAGAGGAAGAACAAATCCATTGAGTTTCGTCGTGACGAATGAGAATCCGGGAATTTCTGCTCTGTTTGCGCCGTTGAACGCTAACCAGGTTGCCCTGGCTGTTATCGAAAATGGCTTCGGAACCGTCGCTGTAACTCCCGCGACGAATGTGTTCACCAAGGGGCAGGCCGTTTCCTTGCTCGCCTTGCCGGAAAAAGATCAAACATTCACAGGCTGGAGTGGTGATGCTTCAGCGAGCCCAAACCCGCTCTTGATCACGCTGGACTCCGATAAGAGAATCACGGCGAATTTCACACGCAGACCGACTTTAGGTCTTCAACCCGGTCTTCGCGGATTGATCGAGGATGGTTTTCATTTCCTGATCAACGGCGAAGAAGGAGCAATTTATTCCGTGGAGACTTCCAACGACCTCGTGAATTGGAAGCCTCTTACGGCAGTCACAAATGTTTTTTCAACGATGCCATTAGTGGATTCGAACGCTGCCAACAGGTTTTATCGGCTTCTCTTGCTCAAATGATAGCGGAGCGCAACGGTGAGCCATCTCATTGCGCTGTTACCATGAACAGGCTTGAATCTGGGTATGGTCAATCTCGCTCCTGTCACCGAGCGCGAAGTCGATTTGTTGGATCAACTCCACCGGATGCACGAGCGGCCGCTCTATTTCGTCGGTGAACGGCTGGCCGGCGCTTTGACCGGATCGACCGGGTTGCGCGAGCCGCAGCGTTCGCGTTGGAGGGACCTGGTTCACCTGGAAGCGCCCTCGGGCCAGCAGACCGGCGGCATCGTCACCATCGAAGGCGCGGAGCAGACCGATCCGCTTCATCTGGGGCGTTTCGGGACTTTGGGGAATTTCGAGATGACAAACACGATCGAAGTGGCCGGCCGGGTGATGGATGAAAGCGCGTTGCTGGGGCGCGTTGGCGCTTCGGCCGTTTTGGCCGCTTATCCTTCGTGGGACAAACTGGACTCGAATGAAGCCCGCA
>VHCZ01000417.1 GCA_016871535.1 Verrucomicrobiota bacterium | reverse complement strand
CTGGCCGAAAAATCCTCGCCGCGAACGTGAGCGTATTTACGAAACGGACCACTAAGCACGTCTCGCCGGCCAGTCCCAGCACGCACTCGCGGTAGCGGCGCTCGCCATCGTAAACAACGAGGCAGCCGGCTGCATCGAGCCGCTTCTTGAACTGGTCACGAATGAATTCTCGGATTCTCATGCCTTCAACTCCTGCGCCATGCGGCCCAGCCGCTCGACCAGATGCACAATCGAAACCACTTCCATCTTCGGCCCAAGGTCGTAGGACTCCTTGCCCGGCACGACCACCAGCAACCGATCCAGCTTCAAGTCCGCCATCGCCACGTGCATCGATTTGGTGATGCCCGGCGCGTCGCCGAACTTGAACTCAAAGCCAATCCGCCGGCCCTGCCACAACACCATCAAATCCAGTTCCGCCCCGCCGTGCGTCGCCCAGAAATAAGCATCGCGGTCACCCGTGATTTGCAGCACCTGCTCCAGCGCGAAGCCTTCCCACGACGCGCCCAGTTTGGGATGTTCATCCAACCGCTGCGGGCTGGCCAGATGCAGCAGCCCATGCAGCATGCCCGAATCGCGGATATAGACTTTGGGCGCTTTGACCTGCCGCTTGCCCAGATTCTCGAACCACGGCGGCAACTGCCGCACCAGAAACGTCGCCGACAGCGCGTCCAGATACCGCCGCGCCGTCTTCTCCGTGACTCCCAGCGAGCGCCCGATCTCCGAGCTGTTCCACGTCTGCCCGTGGTAGTGCGCCACCATCCCCCAGAACCGCCGCATCACGCCGGGCGTCTCGCTCACGCCGAACTGCGCCAAGTCCCGCTCGATGGCCGTGCGCTCCATGTCGTCCTGCCACTGCCGCGCCCGTTCGTCCGTCTCGGCCAGATACGGCACCGGGAAACCGCCCCGCCACCAGAGCCGCCGATGCTGCTCCGCGCCGACCTCGCCCAGCCCCAATCCCGCCACGTCCACGAACGACACCCGCCCCGCCAGCGATTCCGTCACGCCCTTCATCAACCACGGCGACACGCTGCCCAGAATCAGAAACCGCGCCGGCAAGGGACGCCGATCCGCCCACACGCGCAGCAACGGAAATAGCTCCGGCATCCGCTGCGCCTCATCAATCACCACCAACCCCGTCAGGGGTTCGAGCACTGCCGCTGGCTGCCGCATCAAGTCCTGCGTCGCCGCGCTCTCCAGATCGAAATACCGCGCTCCCCGGCCCGTGGTGAACTGCTGCGCCAGCGTCGTCTTGCCGATCTGACGCGGCCCAAGCAGCGCCACGACCGGATAGTGCTCAATCCGCGCCGCCAGCAGCTCCAGATACTTCTTTCGCTCAATCATGATTCAAGTCTAACCGCGAAAACACGGAATGTCATTCCGATATTTCACGCTACGCAGCCAATCGCCGTTCTTCCAATGGGTTGCGAGCATGAAATCCCATCAAAACCAACTCACAACCGGCATCATTGAAAACCCGGAGTCGAGGTTTAGAGTTTCAAGGATGTCAAAATCGCCGCTGACCAACAACAACTTACCACCAATAACTTCCTGCCAGCCGTTTTAGCCTTCAGCCTTTAGCCTTTAGCCTTCTTCCAGCCCCAGCTCCGCGTCCGCTTTCTTCTTCCCGCGCTTCGCCTTCTTCTCCGGCGCTTTGACCTCGCACAGGTGTTCCAGCCCGTGGGCGATGGCGATGGAGCGATCCTTCTTGCACACCGTCTTCACCCGGTCGGGCCAGATGGTGTAGGCCAAGTGCGCCCAGTCGTATTCGCCGGCTTCCAGCGATTCCCAGCACGACTTCAAATCCTTCTGCCACTTGGGCAGGCGGAACAGTTTCCACAGCGGGCTGGCGGTGATGAGCACGCCATCGTTCAGGTTCGGCTTGTAGGGCAGGCCGGCCACGCGCAGCAGCTCGTCGTGGAGTTCCTTCAACTCGATGCACAAATCCTCCAACGCCTCGATCTGTTCCCGCAGCTTGGCCGTTCCGCCATTTAGCCTTTGGCCTTCAGCCTTCAGCCTTTCCACGTCCCGGTTCACTTCCTCCAGCTTGGGCTTCACGAAGTCGTTCAGGCACTGGAACAACGTTTGGGCGGTGAGGCGGTGGTAGTAAATCCAATGCGTGTAGCGACCGGAGGCGGTGGAAAGCGGCCAGTAGATGGGCGCTTGCCGGCGGCTCTTGGAATAACGTTTTAGGTGATCGGCGAAGAAGCCGGCGGGCTTGCGGAAATAGTCGCGCAACGACTTCACGCCGAGGATTTCGCAGGCTTCGTGTTCGATGGCCTCGGCTGTTGCTGCTCCCTCTCCGCCTCGACCGGGGAGAGGGCCGGGGTGAGGTGTCGATTTCCCCTTTCCGGCCCAGATGATTTCGATGACCTCGCGGACGCGGCGCTCGATGTCCAGCGGATGATTCGGGTCATCCACGAGGATGCCGTCCCACGGGATGCGGACGGGATACGCGACGGGCACGTCCTCTGGGCGGGCGGGCAAGCCTTGCGCGTTCTGCAACTGGCCGGGCGGACAGACCGGCAACGGCGCAAACGGGTCGGGCAACTCCGGCTCAGTTTGATCGCCTGTCGCATATCGGATGTCCCAGCGACCGAAGACTGTGCCGAGAGCGTAGGAAACACTGCCGCGAGCAGCGAACACATTGGTCGAAGCAAGCTGACCGACATCTTCAACGGGCGACGCAGGTTCTGGCTGGCGTTCGGCAAATTTCTGAATCAGCTCCGTTTCATCCTCGCTCAGTCCTATGCGCTCCGCGATGTCGCGTTGAAAGAGCCTTTCGCAGTCTCTTGTAACTGCTGAAGTTGCTTGAATCGCTCTTTTGAGCTCGTCGCCTACGGACGCAAGAGAATGACCGCGAGGAAGCGCCACAAAGAAACTCTGAATCTCGTCAAATCGTCGAGCGGCGACCGAGGACTGAAACACCTGTTGCACGAATTGCGCTCCATCTGCAACCGCCTCCGGCTCCACGAATGGAAGCAAGTTGACGTAACCAGAGTATTTGTGTTGCCCACAATACTTGTTCAGCGCCAAGCGAACTAGCGGTGTGTTCAGATAACCCAAGATAACCCACCAGAACCAAGGCTCTAGATGGGTCAGAAACCGGGATCGACTGTCCCTCGACAGTGAAAATATGACC
>VHCZ01000416.1 GCA_016871535.1 Verrucomicrobiota bacterium | reverse complement strand
CCTTCCTGTCGGAACGCGAAACACGCAATCGTGAGAAAACCCTTTCAGAACGCGCTTCTCATCAGAGTTATATAGCTTTATTTATGCGCTTCTGTGTAGGCCAGAATCCTTCCGACCAGAATCAGACCAGAACGTTGCGCCGGCCATTCTTGTTGAAGCCCTGACCCCGGACGGCTACGCTCCCTTCAATCCGTGAAAAAGCAAATTCCTATCATTTTCCTCCACGATGCTCTCGTTAACATTTGGGGGGCGGCTGAGTGAGCGTCCGAACAAGTTCACCTCAATGAAAATGGTTAAATCATGAGAAATCAACTTTGTGTTTCCATACTGGCGCTCATTGTCTGTTGCGTAAGCGCGACGGCGCAGCTCCTTCCGCCCGATGCCGTGGACCTTTCGAAGGTCAACATCGAGGAGAAACAAACTGCAGCCGATTTGTGTCCGGTGACCTTGAAAGCGCCGGACATTTCCGTGGCTGACTTTGAGTTTCAGGGTGTTCGTTTTCGATTCAGTTCTGATTCGGCGCGGAATCAGTTCATCAAGGCGCCGCAGAATTACATTGGCGCCGCTCGATCTGCGCGGTGGGAAAATAATTTTATCCGCGCCATGAGTTCCGTGTGGTGCCCGGTGTCGGACCAGGTGAATCCGGGAGGTTTTGGAGAATATGAGAAATTAAATCTCAAGTGGCGCACCTGCTGTCAGTTTTGCAATCCCGATCTCATTCCTGACGTTTTTGGGCTGGCGTTGAAGCGGCTCCAGGAGAGAGCTAAAGCCAGTTACGAGCTGACGCAAGGGGCGTACTCGAAAGGCGCCACGAACCCCATTGCGGGCGCCCTAAAGGCGTCCACAGACTTCGACGGCAACGTGGTCATTCCCAGGCTTGAAACTCCAACGGTGCAAGGCGGAGTCATCGCCAGTATTCCCAAGGCCCAAATCGAGGATTCGCGGTTCGATCGCGCATTTGGAGAGTGGCGTCATTACGGCGGGGACCGGGCCCACAGCCGTTTTTCGTCCCTAAATCAAATCAATCGAGCCACGTTTAAAAACCTCAGGATCGCCTGGCGGTGGGAATCGGTCGATGCCGAGATCGCCAGGGCGAATCCAGCGGTCCGCCCCGGCGCGTTCAAGCCGACGCCTCTGATGATTGGAGGAGCGCTTTACACAAGCACCAGTTTCAGTCAGATCGCCGCCATCGACGCTGGGTCTGGAAAAACGATCTGGGTGTACAATCCGAAGAGCTATGAGCTGGGCCGGCCAGCCAATTCGGGTTTCCAGCATCGAGGCGTTGAGTATTGGACGGATGGGACGATCCACCGGATTTTTATCGCGACGGGTGGTCGTCAATTAGTGTCGGTGGACGCGTTGACGGGCCAGCCCGATCCAAATTTTGGCTCTGGGGGCATTGTGGATCTGACCGAGGGTATTGGCCGCAAGTTCGATAAGTCGCAACTTGGTTATAATTCACCGCCGGTCGTCTGCCGTGATACGATCGTGGTCGGCTGCGTCGTGTTTGATTATCCGTCGCATCCAACGACCCCGCCGGGGCATATTCGCGGTTTTGATGTCCGCACCGGAAAAATGAAGTGGATCTTCAGGACGATACCGGAACCGGGCGAGTTCGGAAACGAAACGTGGAAGGATGAGTCGTGGAAAACCACCGGCGGCGCCAATGCGTGGTCATCATTGAGCGCCGATGAGGAACTCGGCTATGTCTATGTGCCGCTCGGAACTCCGACAAACGATTACTACGGCGGACATCGCCCGGGGGATGGACTTTTTGGAGAGAGCCTCATCTGCCTGAACGCGGAAACCGGCAAACGAGTGTGGCATTTTCAAGGGGTGCACCATGGCCTTTGGGATTACGATTTTTGCAGCGGGCCCAACCTGGTGGATATCCAGAAAGATGGGCAGACGATCAAAGCCGTTGCGCAAGTGAGCAAACAGGGGTTCTGCTTTGTCTTTGACCGGTCGAATGGAAAGCCGCTCTGGCCGATTGAGGAACGGGCCGTTCCGGAGTCCGATGTTCCGGGCGAAAAGATGTCGCCCACGCAGCCGTTCCCAACCAAGCCGCCTGCCTTCGAACGACAGACAATTTTTGAAGATGACCTCGTTGATTTCACCCCCGAGATAAAGAAGAAAGCAATCGAGATCGTGAGCAAGTGGCGGCGTGGCCCAATGTTCCTTCCTCCAAGTGTTCCGGGTGTGAATGGCAAGAAGGGATCTCTCGTCCTTCCCGGGGCGGGAGGCGGCGCGAATTGGGCTGGCTCCGCAGTTGATCCCAATACTGGCCGGCTCTTTGTTCCATCATGGACCCGTCCCCTCGGATTCAACCTCAAGAAGACCGAGGGCGATGAATCGTTTTTCCGTTACAATATTGCTTATGGCGGAACTGCTGGACCCGATGGGCTTCCGATCGTCAAACCGCCATACTACCGGGTCACAGCCATTGACCTCACCCGAGGCGAGCATGCGTGGCAAATCCCTTTGGGAGATGGTCCCAGAAACCACCCCGCGATCCGTCACTTGAAGCTCGGACCGCTCGGGTATGCAGGAGCGTCGTCGGAAGGAAAAGGCGGCGGCATTCTTACCGGAGGTTTGTTCATCATCTGTCAATTCCGGGACAAAACCTACGACGACGAACCGCAGAAGCCGGGAGCGCTGATTCATGCATTTGACCAAAAGACCGGAGAAGCTGTCGCGCAAATCGAGTTGGACACCTATCCGTTGGGAACCCCAATGACCTATCTGCACCGGGGCCGGCAATATCTGGTCGTCTCAACCATCTCGGCCCAGGGCAAAGGTGAGTTGGTCGCCTTGGCGGTGGGCAGCGAGTGACTCAAGGGGCATGATGAAAGTCATGAATTGGAAAGTCATGGAATGGTGTCCAAGATTCCGGTTCAAGATTTGGCATAAAGTAGGCGCAGGGAGGCCAAGGCTTGGCTACAGGAAGCTGGAGAGAAAAAATGGGCGCGCAGCCAGCGAATAAGTTTCACGCTGTGCTGAGTGGCGCGGTGAAGCAAATCCAGGAGTTTTGGCCAGGGGAGAGATTTTTTCTTCACTAAACAGAGCGTCATAAGTAATTGCCGATATGATTGAGCGGAGTTATCATCCGCTCGATGAAAGCACTCACCATTTCGGACAAAGAAAACATGATCATGGCCCTTCAGGATGAGATTCGGCGCAA
>VHCZ01000415.1 GCA_016871535.1 Verrucomicrobiota bacterium | reverse complement strand
GCCAGACTTCGTTGCTTGCTCCTTACAGATCCACTTCGGGATATGCTCGTCGCTCGCGCCTCGTCTGGCCGAAAAATCCCTTGCCGCGAACGTGAGCGTATTTATGAAATGGACCACTTAGGGTCTGCTCAAAAATAACTTCGGGTTTTGCTGGCGGCGCTTCTGACTTCTGGCGAGGCGCAACGAAGGAGCATAGCCCTCGCTCTGTGACTGAGGAGCAACGAAGCCAGAAGTCAAAAGCGTCCCAGCTCGCAGGGGCGGGACGGCGCCTGGCTGGCCGCGGCGTTGCTCGTCGGTCACAAGCCCCATGAAGGGGATGCTCCCTCCTTGCGCCTTGCATCCCGCCAGGTGGCGCTCCCGCCAAAACCCGAAGTTATTTTTGAGCAGACCCTTACCCGCCGATGTTCGTCAGCGCCCAGACGAGCGCGGCGATTATAATCAGCCCCAGCAGCACGCCGACCGCAATGAAGACTTTCGCGGTTTTATTGCTCTTCTTGGCAAACGGGGAGTCCTTCTCGAAGATCGGCTTTTGACCCTCTTCGAGATCAAACTTCACGCCCTGGGGCATGACGCGGGTCTTGTCGAGGGGGATTTTGCCGGAAGGCGGAGGGGTGCCTGCCTCCAGCCGCAATTCCACCTGGCCCAGGCGCAGAATTTGCCCCGGCTTCAGCACCGTTTCTGTGACCTTTTCGCCGCTGATGAAGGTGCCGTTCGTTGAGTTCAAATCCCGGACGACCACGTCGTTCCCCCGGAGCACGATTTCGCAATGATGGCTGGAAACCGAAGGCTCGGCGATTTGGAACGCGTTGTCTTCGAGGCGACCGATGGTGGTTTTCTCGGATTTGAGTTCACAGGTGCGTCCGGTGAGCCCTTCGCTTAGGACAACGAGTTTGGCCATAGGTCGGTCAGGTGCAATGCATTATCTTCTTTCAAAACTTCAAGTCAAAGGTTTTCGCCGACGGCGCAATGCGCGCCGTTCTTGTTGGTTAGACATCGGCTCACAGATTTTGTCATACCCCGCTGACGGAAGGTGTCCGTGGCTTCAACTGAAAAAAGTGGGCCTCCTGACCTCGACTGCCGCCGCAACCGGATCAAAACCCGCGGTTAAACCACCTCTGCGCTTTCGGAAATTCGACGATCGGCGCACACCCCGCGCTTCGCCGCAGCCACAAAGTCGATCAGAACGCGGCTCCATTCGTTTCGGAACTCTGCGGTCACAGCTTCGAGCGCCGCTTTCAAACTCCCTGTCCGCCGAAACAGCACGTGGTAGAGGCGCTTCAATTCCAGGCGTTGTTCGCTTGTGAAACCGGCCCGCCGGAGGCCTACCACGTTAAGCCCGCAAATTGTATTGTCACCGCGAGCCACGGTGTAAGGCGGCAAATCTTTGCTCACCGCCGAACCGCCTTGCATCAAGGCCAGCATCCCCACCCGTACGAACTGGTGGACCAGACAGTTCCCGGAAATGAACGCTCGATCACCCACCTCGACGTGGCCGCCAAGCAAGGCGCCGTTGGCGAAGATCGCGTGATTGCCGATCTTCGCGTTGTGTCCGACGTGGCTGTGGGCCATGAAGAAGTTGTTCGACCCGATAGTGGTGTCCTCCGACCCCGTGTTGGAGCGGTGCACGGTGACGTGTTCGCGAAACACGTTGCCGTAGCCGATGGTCAACTGCGTCGGATCCCCCTTGTATTTCAAATCCTGCGGCGCTTCGCCAATCACGCAGCCGGCGTGGAATCGGTTATCCGCGCCGAGGGTCGTCTGGCCCGTCAAATGCACGTGCGGGCCGATCCAGCATCCGGGGCCGATTCTTACGCCGCCATCAATGACCGTGTACGCTCCGATCGTGACCCTGGCATCGATTTGAGCGTCGGGATGAATGATGGCTGTGGGATGGATCAAGACCCGCCCTACCTCTGGTAAACCGGGCCGCAGAAGATTTCGTTGGGATAAGCGATCTTGTTGATGATCTGCCAGGCGCGGTTCCATTTCATGAGCGAGGCCGAGCCGCCGAACGTTCCCACCACCGCGCCGCCGGAGAGATTGGTGTGAACCCCTGGTCCGTTTACGTTATTTACGTTCCACCACCCTGGCATCCCGGCATGACGCAACGAGATGCCGTTGCCGGCATTGCCCGGCGGCGGGACATTGGAGGCGTCGTTGAAGTTGAATGCCGAAAGTTCGTTCTGCTCCCACATCTGCCAATCGGTGGCCAGGAAATCAGTCACTTTGTAAGTTCTCCCGTCCGGAGCGAGGGAAGGTTTGCCGATGTTGTTGTAGCCGCCGATGGTGCCGTTCCAGCAGTAGGACGTGAGCTTGATCGGGCGTTCCAGCCAGAGTTGCTTGAGCTTGCCGCTGCCGCGGGTGGCCACGTCTTTGGGACACCAGCAAACCGTGTGGCTGCTCAAGTAAGGACCGAGCTGGCTGATCTTGAAGAAAAGCACCTGATTGCTGAACTGCACGGAATTCACGTCTCTCCCTGCGGCAGAAGTCGGGGACGCCGGACCACCGGGGATGCGGTCACTATTCTTGGTCGCGTAAACCCAACTGTCTGGGCCGGTGGCGTCGGATCCCCAGCTCGGATGAGCCATCCGATCCTCGTTGTCCGTGGCATAGAGCTGGCTGGCCAGCAGGACTTGCTTCACGTTGTTCAGGTCGAGAGTCATCTGCGCGCGGTCTTTGGCTCCGCTGAGCGCCGGCAACAGCATCGCCGCGAGGATGGCGATAATGGCGATGACCACCAGCAGTTCGATCAAGGTGAAGGCCAGCCAGGGGAGAATGCGATTGGGGGACTGCACAGGGTAAGACTGGGAATGCTTGACGGTATTCATGGCTCAATCTCCTTCGTTTTTTCGCCGCAGCGATCCGTGTTTGGGACAGCGTGCCGACCGCGTGTCGCGGGGCGAGAGATGATGCGGCTGAGCACAATTTGGGTTTTCACAGCGCGATGGAAGATAGCCTTCCGCTGGGATTGGAACAAGCCAAATAGGGACGCGGCATTAACCCTCAGTTAACCACGGTGGAGCGACGCTCCTGCGGAGCTTTTCTTCGATGGGATTGGCTCGGCAGGAGGCCTCGCCCCACCGTCGTTAACTGAGGGGTCGCTTATGGCGGAGTCCCGAGGTAGGAAAATCATTGCGGCTGAGGAAGCTGGTATTTTGAGCTGGACAACGGTCTGCACTATTTTTATCAAAAGGGCCGATGAAAACAAAACATCGGCCGATTTTAACCGA
>VHCZ01000414.1 GCA_016871535.1 Verrucomicrobiota bacterium | reverse complement strand
CAAGGGCCGTGTGCGCGGCTTTTTGGCCGTGGGAACTTCCCGTGAACCGGACGGTAGGGCGAGCTTGTCCCCAGCGAGCCGAGTCGGACGTGTTCCAGGCACGTGGAGCGGCTCGCCGGGACGGACTCGCCCTACCAAGTTCATGGGGCTACGATTTCTCAAGGACCCACGCCGAACCATGCTCGGCGTGGATCAATCGCGGCTTCCTTCGTGTTCGCCGGTTTGGCTCTGAATGCGCTTGGACTCGAAACCGAGTTCGCCTTTCTTGAACGCAACGGTGACGCGACTGCCTTCGGTGATTTCGCCGGCGATGAGTTTTCTCGAAAGAGGCGTCTCGACGTGGCGTTGCAGAAACCGCTTGAGCGGTCGCGCGCCATAGACGGGATCGTAGCCCTCGCGGGCGATGTGTTCCTTCGCGGCGTCGGACAATTCCAATTCGATGCGGCGATCAACCAGACGCGCCCGCAGCAATTTGAGCAGCAAATCTACGATGCGCTTGATTTCCGGCAGCGTAAGCGGCTTGAAGAGCACGATGTCGTCCACGCGGTTGAGGAACTCCGGCCTGAAACCGGCGCGCAGCTCGGCCATGACCTTTTTGCGCACTTCTTCGCCAATCTCGCCCGTCTCGCCCGCATTTTCGATCAGATACGGGCTGCCAATGTTGGACGTCATGATGAGGATCGTGTTTTTGAAATCGACGGTGCGCCCCTGGTTGTCGGTCAACCGTCCGTCGTCGAGGATTTGCAGCAAGACGTTGAACGCGTCGGGGTGGGCTTTCTCGATCTCGTCAAACAACACCACGGTGTAAGGCCGGCGGCGGACGGCTTCGGTCAATTGGCCGCCTTCTTCGTAGCCGACGTAGCCCGGCGGCGCGCCGATCAGCCGCGCCACGGCGTGCTTCTCCATGTACTCGCTCATGTCGATGCGAATCATGTTCTCCTCGCTGTCGAAGAGCGACCCGGCCAGCGCGCGAGCCAGCTCGGTCTTGCCCACGCCGGTCGGCCCCAGAAAAATGAACGAGCCAATCGGCCGCTTGGGATCTTTGAGCCCGGAACCGGCGCGGATCACCGCATCCGCCACGGCGGAGACGGCTTCGTCCTGGCCGATGACGCGGTCATGGAGAATTTGGTCCAGGCGCAAAAGTTTTTCTTTCTCCCCTTCCAAAAGGCGGCTGACGGGAACGCCCGTCCAACGAGAGACGACTTCGGCGACTTCGTCCGGGGTCACTTCCTCCTGAAGGAGGCGCTGGCCTTGGTCGGAAGAGGAGGATTTGGCTTCGAGTTCTCTGAGCTGCTTTTCGAGCTGAGGGATTCGGCCGTACTGGAATTCGGCCACGCGCCGGAGGTCACTCTGGCGCTGGGCTTGTTCCATCTCGGTCCGCGCGACCTCGATCGCTTCGCGGAGCCGCTGGATGTTTTCAATGGCGCGCTTTTCGGAATCCCACTGGGCTTTGAGCGTGTCGCGCTGGCTCTTGAGTTCGGCCATCTCCTTTTCCAACGCCCCGAGGCGGTCTTTGCTGGCCTGATCTTTCTCTTTGCGGAGGGCCTCGCGCTCGATTTCGAACTGCATGAGCCGGCGTTCGAGCTGCTCCAACTCTTCGGGCATGGACTCCATTTCCGTGCGCAGCTTGGCCGCGGCTTCGTCAATCAAATCAATGGCCTTGTCCGGGAGAAAGCGGTCGGAGATGTAGCGATGCGAGAGTTGCGCGGCGGCCACGAGCGCGGCGTCCTGGATGCGCACGCTGTGGTGCAATTCATAGCGCTCGCGCAAACCGCGCAGGATCGAGATCGTGTCTTCGACGTTCGGCTCGTTCACCAACACGGGCTGGAACCGGCGTTCGAGCGCGGCGTCCTTCTCGATGTGCTTCCGGTATTCGTCGAGCGTGGTGGCGCCGATGCAGTGCAGTTCACCACGGGCCAGCATCGGTTTGAGCATGTTCCCGGCGTCCATGGCGCCCTCGGCTTTGCCGGCGCCGACGATGGTGTGGATTTCGTCGATGAACAAAACGATTTGTCCCTGGGCCTTGGTGATTTCCTGAAGCACCGCTTTAAGACGCTCCTCGAATTCGCCGCGGTACTTGGCGCCGGCGATCAGCGCGCCCAGATCCAGGCTGATCAGGCGCTTCTCCTTCAAGCTGTCGGGCACGTCGCCGGCCACGATGCGGCGCGCCAGGCCTTCGACAATCGCCGTTTTGCCCACGCCCGGCTCGCCGATGAGCACGGGGTTGTTCTTCGTGCGGCGCGAAAGGACCTGCACGCAGCGGCGAATTTCGGTGTCGCGCCCAATGACGGGGTCCAGCTTGTTCTGCTGGGCGAGAAGGGTGAGGTCGCGCCCGTATTTGGCCAGCGCCTCATAAGTGCTTTCCGGATTGGCGCTGGTGACCCTCTGGTTGCCGCGCACTTCGGTCAGCGCCTGGAGAAAGTCGTTGCGGTGAACGTTGAGGGATTTGAAGATCTTGCCCACGCCGGAGGGGGCGGGCTCATCGAACATCGCCAGCACAACGTGCTCAACGCTGACGTATTCGTCCAGGAGCTTGCGGGCTTCGTCGCGGGCCTTCACGAGAAGCTTGCTCAAGCGTTGCGTGACATAAACGCCCTGGCTGGTGGTGTCGCTGCCCGAGACGCGTGGCAGTCGGCTCAGTTCCTCTTCGAGCTTCGCTCTCAGCAAATCCGGGGCAACCCCCGCTTTCTCGAATAGGCGCGGGACCAGGCCGCCTTCCTGTTCGAGCAAGGCGAGCGCGAGATGCTCGACGTCGGCGGCCTGGTGCTGATGGCGCGTGGCGAGGTTTTGCGCATCCATCAGCGCGGCCTGGGATTTCTCGGTGAATTTGTTCAAGTCCATAACTCGAGTCTGCTGCCTTCTGCATCCCGCTTGCCAACTTCGCAGCAGCTTCGGACGTTTCAGTTCATGCGCCTATGATCGAAGCAGTTGAAAGAATAAGACCCCACGCGACGTGCCTGGCCGAACGGATGGAACAGCGCTGAATTGTGGCCGTCGAGTGACAAATTGTCCGTCCGCGTCACGAATGTCACGAATTGACTGCCAAAATTAATCACGGCTGATTCAAGAAGGAGCGCGGGCAGCTTGCCCGCGCGGTGGCAGGGCAAGATTTTTGAAAAACTCGCGGGCAGGCTGCCCGCGCTCGTGCGCCTGAGATGGCGATTGGTCGAAGCGGTGAAAGTCCGCTTCTGTGCGGTGAAGAATCGTGCGGTATTGAACCATAACTGCGTCGTGGAAACACGGGGTG
>VHCZ01000413.1 GCA_016871535.1 Verrucomicrobiota bacterium | reverse complement strand
AGAGGGAGCAGCCGGGCCGCCGCCCACGACTGGCGTTGCCGGCGAGCCGCGTGACGCGGGGTTGCTCGGGCGCGAGACCAAGGGCGAGGTGGTGCTTGTTCCCCGGTTGCGCGCGGCGTTGGAGAAGTTGAATCCCATGCTCCCGCGTCTGCTGTCGGGGAAAGCTGCGCTCCCTCACACAGCCTCTCCCAGCGGGAGAGGGGAGGAACTGGCGAGCACCTCTGACAGCCGGGACAGAACTTTATGAGCGAATTCTACAACATTTACTGCGACGAGAGTTGTCATCTGGAGAATGACCGCGAACCGGTGATGCTGGTGGGCGCGGTGTGGTGCGCCAAGGCGGACGCGGGCGGTCTGGCCGCCGAGTTGCGGGCACTCAAGCAGCAGCACAACGCGAAGGGAGAGTTGAAGTGGACGAAGGTCTCCAAATCCCGGATGGCGTTCTACGAAGCGGTAGTGGACTGGTTCTTCGCCCGACCGGCGCTGCACTTTCGCGGCCTGGTCGTCCAGCACAAGGAGCGGTTGAACCATCAGCAGTTCAACAAGGGGTCGCACGACGCGTTTTACTACAAGAGGTGTTTGTGCATCTGACCAGCCGAAAGAATCCGGCAACGGGCGAGCGGGAGATTGATCCGATGCGTTCGGCGCGGCTGCCATGGGCGCGTCCGCTGATTGAGAATTCGACCGCCGCCGAAGTGCTGGCGTGGGATTTCGTGGAAGACGATGGCAGCATCAACACCTACGTCTGGCTGCCGGAACACGATTACGCCATCATCATGCGCAAGATGGGCGATCACAGTCGCAGAATTATCACCGCCTATTGGGTGGAGTTCGAGCACGAACGTAGAAAGCTGCGCTGGAAATATGAGCGACGCTTGCCGAGCTAAAAAGAAGGCCGACGCAGAACGTCGGCCCAACTCCTTCTACCATGGGTAGATGAGATGACAAAACTTATACCACGCCTGTCAAATGAGCCAAGCTCGATATTTGATTCGGTCGCAAATGGCGGCGACTTTAGTCGTCGAGGCCGTTGGTCTTCAGCGTTTTGGGTAATTGACGGGTATTTGATGGAATTAGCGCCCACGCCTACACCGAAGACCAGCTTGTCGAACAGCCCGCCATCGGGTTGTTCGCGGAGCTAGGTTGGCAAGTGGCGTTGCCACACCCTCACCCCGGCCCTCCCCCAGCGGGAGAGGGAGTCATCGTGGATGAGTTCGGGTTGCTCGGGCGCGAAACCAAGGGCGAGGTGGTGCTTGTTCCCCGGTTGCGCGCGGCGTTGGAGAAGCTCAATCCCACGTTGCCGCCCGAAGCCATCACCGCCGCCATTGATGAATTGACCCGCGACCGTTCGGCCATGGGGCTTCCGGCGGCCAATCGGGAAATCTACCGGCTTCTGAAAGATGGCATCGCGGTGTCAGTGGCAGACACGGGAGGTTCGGACGCTGAAGGTAGGGCGCGTCACTCCGTGCGCGCCGTTCCAGGTTCATCGCAAAGCGGCGCGCTGGGGACAGCACGCCCTACCAGCGGCGGGCAGACGACGGTCCGAGTGCGGGTGATTGATTCGGAGCAGCCGGCGAACAATGATTTCCTGTTGGTCAGCCATTTCAGCGTCACGGGCGCGCTCTACACCTGCCGCCCGGATTTGGTGGGCTTCGTCAACGGCCTGCCGCTGGTGGTCATCGAGTTGAAGAAGCCCGGCGTGCCCGCGCGCGCGGCGTTCGACGAGAACCTGACGCACTACAAGGCGGAGATCCCGCAGCTCTTCTGGTTCAACGCGCCGTCGGAATGTCGAATGACTAGTTTCGATTGGCGAACTGACTGAACTTCGCACCTCGCACTTCGCACTTCGCACTTCCATTGCGGCGTTCGACGAGAACCTGACGACCTACATGAATCCGCAGAACGGCATCCGGGCGTTGTTTGTGTTCAACATTAATTAGCCTATCCGCAACGTTCACCATGTCTGGAAACTATGTCGTCCAGCCCGCTGCGGCATCGCGAATCCCGCCTCAGCCGCGGAAGAATCCAGCGCGGCCGACACCGAACGTAATGAAGACGAAATTGCCGCAAAAAGGCGCAAAACGCGCGAAAGAAAAACACACGCAGATTTCCCTGAATTCTTTGCGATCTCTGCACTGCGAGACGTCGGAATCGAACATTGTGTTGCGAAGATTTTGGAGCACGGCTGTGTGCGAAGCATCAACCGCAGCATTTCAGATGGCTCTGGTGCGCTGCGGCTGGGGCTGCGACCCCAGCCGCGCTCCTTTGGTTGCGGCTGCGCCGCATTGTGTTCTCTCGCGGCCAAGAACCTGTCGAATCTGAACGACGGTGAAACCGAGGCGGAGATTCAGCCGAAAAGAATGAAAGAAAACGAAAGAGACCCTGCCGTCATGGCCGCGACCTCTTTTCGTCTCCTTTTGTTTCTTGCGGCCAAACTCCTCACCGCCCTTTCGATAATCGCCACCAAGCTTCGGCTCCGTTTCATCTTTTGCCGCCTGTAATAGGCGCCAAGAAAGTTGATCGCAAGCGGCGAGTAATCTTGAGGATTGAACGACGGCATTGTTACGGCTCCGTTCGGCTCATGAGCTTGACTGGCCCGGACGCTTCCGTAACCTTGCGCCATGACTGCTGTCGAAGAACGCCGCCTCAAGAGCCTCTTGAAAGATGCCGTGATCGAGGTCCTCCAAGAACGCCACGATCTGTTGCGCGACGCCTTCCAGGAAAGTCTGGAGGACGTAGCCATGCTGAGGGCCATTCAGGACGGCCAGAAGACTCGGCTCACCAGTCGAAAGAAAATCTTTCAGCGACTCGCCCGCGCGGTGTGAACACGGCGTTTCGGGATTCCTTCGACGCGGACCTGACCGCGATAGCCGACCCCGTGTTGCTGGCCCGAATTAAGAAGGTCATCGAGCAGGTGGAGGCGGCGCGAACCTTCCGGCAGAGGGCTGACAGGAGATTAGGCCAGGGCAAGCGTGCCTGTGCGCGCCGCCCCCGAAAGCGCGACAAAAATGATCCTCGGCGAGAATCCTCACTGGTCGGACCACCAGCCTGCGGCCACTCGATGTGAGCCGCAACAAGACCTGCCGCGCATTGCGAGGAGCGCTTCTCGTATCCACAAACCGCGCATCGTTCTTGTTCAATGCACCTGTCGGGCCATCGGTCATCGGCAATGATTCTGCCTCTCATCCGCCGCCATTGCCAAGTCAGCACTCTGAACCGGCTTTGGCTCCGGGTTCAGCAAAACTTGGAGCGACAGT
>VHCZ01000412.1 GCA_016871535.1 Verrucomicrobiota bacterium | reverse complement strand
AAGCATTCTCTTGCGCGCCCTGCGTTCTAATCCAACCCAGTGCGAAAAGGGAGTTGTCGTCTGCGGCGTCTCGATCCAAAACTCCACAACAATACCCATATTCCCGATTACACTGTCTGAATCGCAGTTTTCAGAATCATTTAGATTGTGCTCGGTCCGGTCTTCAGGCTAAAAGCACCAGCCGAATCCCGCTCAACCCTGGAACAACATGCCTACAGAACACTGGTTGCAGACCTATGACCCGCTCGGCCAGCCCTTCCTTTCTACTCTCATTGCGACGCTGCCGGTCCTGGTGCTTCTGGGGTCGATCGCTTACCTGCAAATCAAAATCCATTACTCGGCCTTGCTCGGTTTGGGAGTCGCCTTGGCGACGGCTGTATTCCTGTATGGAATGCCCTTGAAGGCCGCGGGCGCGACGACTCTGTTCGGCGCCGCATCGGGTTTGTTTCCGATCGGGTGGATCATCCTGAACTTAATCTTCCTCTATCAACTCACCGTTCAAAAAGGTCTTTTCAACGTTTTGCGCAGCAGCCTGGCGTCGCTGGCGCCCGATCCGAGAATCCAGGTCATTCTCATCGCGTTTTCGTTCGGAGCGTTCTTCGAGGGCGCCGCGGGCTTCGGCACTCCCGTCGCGGTGACGGCCGCAATTCTGATTCAACTGGGCTTTAAGCCCCTGGCAGCCTCGGGGCTGTCCCTGATTGCCAACACGGCCCCGGTCGCGTACGGCGCTCTGGGAACACCCATTATTGCGCTCAATCGCGTCACCGGGATCGATCTTCTTGAGCTTTCCGCGATGACGGGCCGGCAGTTGCCGTTTTTCTCGGTGATTGTGCCTTTCTGGGTGGTTTGGGCGTACGCTGGTTTTCGGGGAATGCTGGGTGTGTGGCCCGCGGCTTTGGCGGCTGGAGTGGCGTTTGCTGTTCCGCAATTCTTGGTCTCTAATTTTCACGGCCCCTGGCTGGTGGACATTGTCGCTTCGATGTGCTCTCTGGCCGCAGTCGGTGTTCTGCTCCGCTTTTGGAAACCGCGCGACAAATGGGTTCCTCCGGATCGGAGCGACGCGGGCTCAGCACCTGCCAAACCCTTCTATAGCCGGCCCGAAGTGGTCAAAGCGTGGATTCCGTGGACTCTCTTGAGCGTTCTGGTTTTCATCTGGGGCACGCCGGATTTCCGAAAGAAGCTGGACAGCATCTCCGCGCCGCAATTCGAAATGGCAAACCTCCACAACGTCGTCGTTCGCACTCCGCCCGTCGTGCCGGCGCCAACGCCGGAAAAACCGACGAAGCCTGAAGAAGCTGTCTTCAAGTTGAACTGGCTGTCCGCGACCGGCACGGGAATCCTGGTCTCGGCCATTCTGGCGGGGTTCATCATGGGGTGTTCTCCAAAGGAAATGTTCAAAACTTACGGCGCAACACTCATCCGGGTGCGCTATTCGTTGATCACCATTGCCGCCATGCTGGCGCTCGGATACGTGACGCGTTACTCGGGCACCGACGCCACGCTGGGCCTGGCGCTGGCCAAAACCGGCGTGCTCTATCCGTTCTTCGGCACGTTGCTCGGCTGGCTGGGCGTGGCGTTGACCGGATCGGATACGGCGTCGAATGTCTTGTTCGGAAGCCTGCAAAAGATTACCGCCGAACAAATCAACGTCAGCCCGACGCTGATGGCCGCGGCGAACAGTTCCGGAGGCGTGATGGGAAAAATGGTCGATGCGCAGAGCATCGTGGTCGCCAGCACCGCCACCAACTGGTACGGGCATGAAGGCTCAATCCTGAGGTATGTTTTCTTCCACAGCATTGCCTTGGCGATGCTGGTGGGGTTGCTGGTTTTTCTTCAAGCTTACGTGCCGCCATTCACTCAGATGGTGGTCCGTTAACTGCGCGGAACTATGAGACACTTGCGGATCTTGCTCGCGGATGACCACGCTTTGATCCGGGAGGGACTTAAGCGCGTCCTGGACAACCGCCAAAAGTTCATGGCGCGCAGGCCAGCCGAATTGATTCTGCACGAGCGCCAGCACTTCACCGGCCGCAGGCTGCGTCGGACTGGCTGTGAGGAGCCCGCAAGCGAATTGACGACTGCGGCGCGCTGGCTTGGGTGGAGCAAGCGCGTTTGCGCGAGGCCTCCGGAGCGGTCCGAAAAGGGGTCAGTCCCGCATATTGACATTATCCTTGTCCCCGCCGCTGCGCCGACAGCAGATTCGACAAACTCGCTCCCGTCTCCATCTGCAACCGGGCGACAATCCACTTCAACGTCACCTGCCTGCCGGCAGGCAGGTCGTCGTCTCCGCCCGCAACTTCACGGCCAGCTTCAACTTCGACCTGTCACCGCTCTTTCGCGCGGCCAGTTCCGCCTCCGTCCATCCCAGCTTGGCGAGCCCTTCGCCCACCAGCCGCTCCGCCTTCTGCGCCGCGCTTTCCTGCAACTCCGCGCCGTAATGCGACGCCCCACGCCGCGCTTCTACCTGCGCCAGCAGCTCCTTCCGAAACGCCTCCTCACCCCAGCACCAGCCCCGCCGAATCCGCCCATACTCCTCCGGGTCGTCCTGCGCCCGCCGCTCCTCCATCACCCGCTCGAACTGCTGGCGTCCACCATCAACGCCTTGTAACGGCCGCTGAACAGGTGCCCGAACAGTTTGTGCCGCCGGTTCAACCGTGCCGTGTAGGTGCCGAGAAAGAACTTCATCCCCGCCACGAGATTTCCCTGCGGCGTCTCCAACACCAAACGGAAGTGATTCCCCATCAGACAGAAGGCCTGCACTTGCCAACCGGCTCTCCCACAGGCCTCCGCCAGCGTGGCGACAAACAACTCCCGATCCCGGTCATCGTGGAAGATGGCTTCCCGTCGGTCGCCGCGATTCATCACGCCTGTCCCGCCGTAGCTCGGAGCGAAGGTGGATGGTAACTCGCGCCCGGATACTCAATGCGGAGCTTGCGTGCCATGCGCCGAAGCCTGCCCAAACAGGGCAACGGTGTCAATATGTGGGACTGACCCCTTTATGACCCCTTTACTTTGGATCCCGGCTGATGCTGGCGGGCAGCACCTTGATCGCGACCTCGCGGCCGAGCTTGGTGTCGGTGGCGCGATACACTTCGCCCATGCCGCCTTCGCGGAGCTTGGCGGTGATCCGGTAGTGCGTGAGTGAGTTGCCAATCATCATTCAATCCTGAGTCCGGGACGTGTGAGTGAAAAGCGATTTCATCTTTTCTTCACCCGCCGTGTTGGCACGGACGGCGTTTCCGGCAGCCAGTCGCAGGCATTAGCAAA
>VHCZ01000411.1 GCA_016871535.1 Verrucomicrobiota bacterium | reverse complement strand
CAAAGGCCGCCTGGCTTCGTTGCTCCTCAGTCGAAGATCCAGGGAGGATATTCTCCTTCGTTGCGCCTCGCCATCCGGCCTTTGGCGCGAAAACAGGACCCCGCGGAATTTTCGGACACGCTCTGAGGAGAAACGAAGCCAGAAAGCGAAATCGCCCCAGCCCTCCGGGGCGGGGCGGCGCCTGGCCGGCTGCGGCGTTGCTCGTCGGTCACAGCCCCAAAACGGGGATGCTCCCTCCTCGCGCCTTGCATCCGGCCAGGCGGCGCTCCCGCCAAAACCGGAAGTTATTTTTGCACAGACCCTCAGCCGCGAGCAGGAAGTCGAGATCGGGCGGCGCATTGAACGCGCGCAAACCGAGATTCGACGCCTGATCTGCGCCTTCGGGCTCACCGCCAAGGAACACATCGCGCTCGCCGACAAATTGCTCGCGCTCCCGCCCAAGGAACGGTTCGACCGCGTTATCTCGGACAAAATTCAGGATCGGGACGCGCACCTCAACCGGTCGCGAACGTTGATCGGCCAGGTTCGGCTGCTGGATCCAATTGAAACGCGTGCTGGCCGAAGCACACCAGGCTCGAACGGAAATGGTCGAAGCCAATCTCCGGCTGGTCATCGCCCTGGCCAAGCGATACCTCAACCGCGCCGTTTCGTTCCTGGACTTGATTCAAGAGGGCAACATCGGGCTGATGAAAGCGGCGGAACGGTTTGAATACCGCCGCGGCTACAAGTTCTCCACTTACGCCGTCGGGTGGATCCTGCAGTCCATAACGCGCGCGATCGCCGATCAGGCCCGCACCATTCGCATCCCGGCGATCTCTTTCTGTCATGCAAGCCCTGCAACCGGCCGGCGTGAACCCGACCTGTCCCGGAGAGATTGCCATTCGCCTGGAGTCAGCGGTCGAAAGGGCGGCGCTCACTGTGCAGACTGTGGGATTGACGACAGATCGACCGGAGAACCGTAGCGCAGATTTTCAATCTGCGGTATCGCCGATTTCCAATCGGCAGGGCGCCGGCAAGTCCCAGCGTGCTCGGACTGGGGGACGCCCCGCAGAATACAATTCTGCGATACGGCAGAGTGCAACTCTGCGCTACGAGCTTTGTCGTCCATCCCGCGGACCAAGCAGTACGTTAAGACGTCCACCCGTCTGACAGAGATCCTGCAACTCTGGTAATCGGTCGGCGGAGGCTAAAAGCCTGTTTATGTGGTCTGCAAATAGGAGTCGCCGCGAAAGCGATTCTTGAGCAGCCCCAATGCTCCGGAAACCAACATGCCGATGCAGCGGAATTCATGACCGTCGTTGACCAAAGATTCCAAGACATGGCAGTAGGTCCTGTCAAACTCGGCGATGCAGACAATCAGCGGCCTTCCTGGCCTTGCGAAACGGGAATTCATGCCCACGCCCTCCTTTGCTTATGTTTCAGTTTTTGAAATGCGCCAAATTGCCAATGCTTGCAACCTTCCAGCCTATTGACACGTGTGGTCGTGTTTCTGCTCGAACCATGTTTGGGACAAGCCCACTCCCTCCAGCGCTGTTCTCCACGGTGCGGAACATGGCCGAAGCAGACCTGCTTGCCAACGTCGAGCGGAAATCCGGTGGCGGACCGCGGACAAGGCGGTCCGTGCTCCTGTCGCAACTGCTTGTCTTCCCGTGCTTCATCCAAACACTTGCGCCAAACGGGCGGCGGGGCAGAATGAGTGCGCCGCACACGCGATCAATAACCATGGGCCGCAGCTCAAACGCCGGTTAAGGCAATATGCAAAGCGCGTTGCCTCTCTCAGCCACCCTCCGCCGCGCCGTCATCGATGTCGGGACGAACTCGGTCAAGCTGCTGGTGGCGGACGTGACGGGGCGAAGTGTTGTGCCGCTCCACGAGCGCAGCCACCAAACGCGCCTCGGCGCCGGATTCTACGAAACCCACTGGCTGCAACGCGACGCCATCGAGCGCACGGCCAGCGCCGTGGCTCAGTGCGCAGACGAAGCCGCGCGCTGGCAGGCGCAATCCATCCGCGTCATCGCAACCAGCGCGGCGCGGGATGCCCGAAACCAGAGCGAACTGCAAAGCGCGATTCAACAAGCGTCCGGGCTGGCCGTAGAGATTATCTCCGGGGAACAGGAAGCGGACTGGGTTTTTGCCGGCGTCACGAGCGATCCGGCGCTGGCGTCGCATCCGTTGCTCATTCTGGATGTTGGCGGTGGGAGCACGGAATTCATCCTCGGCGACGGCCCCGCGCAAATCTTCCGCCGAAGTTTTCCGCTGGGCACAGTCCGGTTGTTGGAGCGCATTCGTCCGTCCGACCCGCCGTTGGAGAGCGAATGGTCGGCTTGCCACGCACAATTGCAGCAATTCCTGAAACTGGAAATCCGGCCGCACCTGGATGAGCCGCGAAAGCAATGCGCCGGACACGCCCTCCAACTGGTGACGACGGGCGGCACCTCGTCCATCCTGGCGGCGATGCAACTTGAACTCCCCGCGTTCGACCGCGTTCGCATCGAGGCGTTGCGGCTGACGCGTAAAGACGTCTGGCAGCGGCAGAGGCATTTGTGGGGACTGCCCCTTGCCCAGCGGAAAACGCTGGCCGGCCTGCCGCCCAATCGCGCCGACGTGATCCTGATGGGCGTGGCGATTTTGGCCATGGTCATGGAGGAGTTTGGCTTCGAGGCGATGCGCGTGAGCACGCGCGGCCTGCGCTTTGCCGCGATGATGGATTTGGGGTGATCAGTTGCCAGTTGCCAGTTGTGAGTTGCGGGTCTGGTAATCACCGGTGTTGGGAGCAAAGCTTGCGCCTGGTGGTCGCGGGGCCATACTCGGATTTGAACATGGATTTCCTTAGGCAAACCCTTTCGGACCTGCACTCGGCCCATGAACCGGATGGTAGGGCGAGTCCGTCCTGGCGAGCCGCTCCACGCGTTTGGAACACGTCCGGATCGGCTCGCTGGGGACAGGCTCGCCGTACCGTCAGGCTCAAGGGAAGCTTCCACGGCCTTCGAGCTGTGCACACGGCCCATGAACCGAAAACCGTGCGGACCGCAGCCTTTAGGGTCTGTGCAAAAATAACTTCCGGTTTTGGCGGGAGCGCCGCCTGGCCGGATGCAAGGCGCGAGGAGGGAGCATCCCCGTTTTGGGGCTGTGACCGACGAGCAACGCCGCAGCCGGCCAGGCGCCGCCCCGCCCCGGAGGGCTGGGGCGATTTCGCTTTCTGGCTTCGTTTCTCCTCAGAGCGTGTCCGAAAATTCCGCGGGGTCCTGTTTTCGCGCCAAAGGCCGGATGGCGAGGCGCAACGAAGGAGAAT
>VHCZ01000410.1 GCA_016871535.1 Verrucomicrobiota bacterium | reverse complement strand
CCGGTCTCAGGTTCATGGGCCGTGTGCATGGTTCTGAGACCAAGGAAGCTTCCCATGAACGCGAAGGTAGGGCTGCGCTGCCGCGCCGCCGGTTTTCAGTCGATGTGGCGGCGCAGCAGCACCACCCTGCTACCAAGGCAGACAGCCAAATCGAACTGGCAGCCTCCGGAGCCCAGCGCTACTCTTTTCCCAGGATGAAAACCAGCACCCGCATCGGCGAATATCTGATTCAGAGGCTTCACGCCCATGGCGTTCGGCATGTCTTCGGGATTCCCGGCGATTACGTCCTGAGCTTTTACGAGCAGCTGCGGCAGAGCAAACTTCAGATCGTCAACACGTGCGACGAACAAGGCGCGGGCTTTGCCGCCGATGCCTACGCCCGCGTGCGCGGCCTGGGCGCGGTTTGCGTCACGTATTGCGTCGGCGGCCTGAAGGTCGCCAACACGACCGCCGAGGCTTTCGCGGAAAAATCGCCGGTGGTCGTGATCAGCGGCGCGCCCGGAATGAAGGAGCGCGAGAAGAATCCGCTCCTCCACCACAAGCGGATTACCGTGAAACGCCTGTTCGAGCGGCTGAACTCGTTTCTGAAGGACGACACCGTGGTGGTGGCCGACGTGGGCGACGCGTTGTTTGGCGCGGCGGACCTGTTCATTCATCAGCGCACGGAATTTCTGGGGCCGGCTTACTACACGTCGATGGGTTTCGGCGTGCCGGCGGGAATCGGAGCGCAATTGGGAAATCCGAAGCTGCGTCCCGTGGTGCTCGTCGGCGACGGCGCGTTTCAAATGACCGGGATGGAACTTGCGACTGTGATCCGGTACCAGCTCAACCCAATCGTCATCGTGCTGAACAACGCGGGTTACGGCACCGAGCGCCACATGCAGGACGGCCCTTACAACGACGTGCTGCCGTGGAATTATCATCGGTTGCCCGATGTCCTGGGCGCGGGCCACGGATTCGCGGTGAACACCGAAAGCGATCTGGAGTGTGCGCTCGCGCTGGCGGAACGCGAGAGGGACCATTTTTGTTTGCTGGACGTGCACCTCGAACCGATGGATCGCTCGCCCGCCTTGCAACGCCTGGCGTCGCGGTTGGCGGAACGGATCTGATCTGGACGACCAGATCAGCGTAACGCGCGCACCAGGCGCTTCGGATGCGCAGCACGCACCGGTGACAAGCCCGCGTCCTGAAACGCGAGCAACAAGGCCTCTTCCTCGATGCTCAGCAGATGTCTGTCGGAAGTCACGAGCAGAGCGATCCCACTTTGCGCCGTTTCGCCCAGGATCATTCCGTCGTTGAACTCCCCTTCCGGCAACAACTGATTGAGAAGCAGACGACGCGCAAACTGTTCTGCGAGCGCCGACTTCATATCGGATAATTCGATCGTGCGAATGCCCCACTCTCTCATCCGGAGGAGCGCGTGTTGAGCAAGCTGGCGTTTAGCGGGATCGTACTTCTGTTTCCAAAGCAATTCCACGCCGACTGTCGGCGGGACGAATAAGGCATAGCCGCGCCCTTGAAAAACCTCCCTAAATTCAAGCGCGAAGTTCTCTCCAGCAGCCAAATCAAGCAGGAGATTTGTGTCGAGAGCGAGACGCCGTTGCCCGTTTGCAGCCATAAATGACTGCCCTGGCTTCGTGGAACAATTGCCGGCGCTCTTCCATGGTGAGTTTGTTTGTTTGACGTCGTATTTCGGAGGCTAAACGACTGCCCTTGGTTTCTTCTGGGTAGTCGAGTGGTCTCTTGCCACGTGCGGGGCCAGGCTGTTTCATGTGTCGAGAAGTTGGCGCTTAGGAACACGATTGTCAATTGGCCAATAAACCGCGCTTAATGACACGGCGTTGGGAATCATCCTAATTTAATCCAACAACCGTTCGCCGCGCGTGTATTTCGCTACGGCCTCACGATTCAGTTCGAGTCCGAGTCCAGGTTTGTCGGGAATTGCTAGCATGCCTTCCGCATCCAGCCGCCAGCCGCCGCCGGCGATCTCGTCGATGAACGGCGATCCGGTGAGGTACTCCACGAGTTCCGTGTCCGGAAAAGCCGAGGCCAGTTGTAAATCAGCGGCCAAACCCACAGCGGTGTTCCACCCGTGCGGAATGAAGCGCACGCCATTCTCTTTCGCCATCCACGCGATGCGACGTTCTTCGCTGATGCCGCCGACTTTGGTCACGTCGGGTTGGACGATGTCGAAGGCGCCCGCCTGCAGCCACGGTTGAAAGGCTTGCCGGCGCGTGAGCACTTCGCCGCCGGCGATGGGCAATGGCGCGCGGCGGCGCAACTCCACGTAATCGTTGAGCGCGTCGGGCACCAGCGCCTCCTCGAACCAAAAGACATCGTAGTTCGCCAGCATGTCCGCGGTGCGCAGCGCCCATTTGTAGCCTTGCGGCCAGAACGCGTCGCTGGCGCCGGCATCCACCATGAGCAGTGACTCCGGCCCGACCGCTTCGCGCGCCGCGTGGACGATAGCTTCGTCGAGTGTGTGGCTTTTGCGTCCGAACGGTCCCCAACCGATTTTGAACGCGCGAAATCCTTGGGCTTTGATCTTGTGCAAATGGCCGGCCAGCACTTCGGGCTGATCCATGAGGATCGACGCGTAAGGCCGGACGCGCTCGCGATAACGTCCGCCGAGCAGCCGCCCCACGGGCTGGCCCGTGGCCTTCCCAAGCAAATCCCAAAGCGCGATGTCGATGCCGCTGATGGTGTGGGTGATCGATCCGCCGCGTCCGAGCCAGAAAGTGTTTTGGTGGAGCTTCTCGCTGACGCGTTCGGGTTCGAGCGCGTTCTCGCCGCGGTAAAGCGGTTCGAGCACCGCCAGCGCCGCCCGCACGAGTTGATCGTTGGTGAACACGCTGCCCAGGCCGATCAATCCTTCGTTGGTGTGCACGGCGACGAGCGTGTGCACGCAATCTTCGGGGCGAAGTTCGTTGCTCCAGCCTCCTTCCGGCGTAGCGCCACGCAGGCCGGCGCACTTGATTTCGCGGATTTTCATGCGGCGCGAATGCTGTCAAGCTCCGGAGGACAAACAATGAAAATCACCGCCTTAATCCCGCCGTAATCCGCCTTCGCCTTAAGTTTGAACAAATGATAGACGAATCTGAGCATGAAGGTAGATATGCAGTAGCGTATGGGGAGCACACGCGCCCTCGCGTGTCCTGACCGGCGCCTCGCCGGTCAGAGCGTCGTTGAAACCATGCTACTATGTCTCTAAGAGCGTGTCCGAAAATTGCGCGGGGTCCTGCGGCGAGGGATTTTGGCTGTGGCCAAGGCGGCGAGGTCCGAGCATCCCCAACGCGGGCTGTAAGGACCGAGCCAACGCAGGCCACGGACAAAAGAC
>VHCZ01000409.1 GCA_016871535.1 Verrucomicrobiota bacterium | reverse complement strand
GCACGAGGCAATTGCTGGCCTGGCGGGCTATCCGGCTGGTCTGGGTGCATGGCGAGCGACGGGACCACTTCGAAGTCGAGCCGGATCTCGGCAATTTGCTCCGAGCCGGTTATTCGGATTTTGTAAAGCCGCGGCTCCTTTCTTCACAGAAACGAATCGAGAGCATGGCTTCATCGCTGGACGAGGAATTTGCGGATGGGATCTTGAGCCGCGAGGAACACAAGATCTGCTCCGAAAGGCTGAAGAGCTTTGCGCGCATCCAGAAGAAACTCCAAGCGTTGATCCCTCTGGCGGAAAAACTGTTCTGACGTTAGATGCAAATCAAGTGGACCTGGCTCGCGTTTGCTGTCGCGTTGCTCCTCCCGCCTGTGCCGCTGTCGGCTTCGCTGCGGAACTTCCTCAAATCCCGCCGGAATGCGTCGGCCAGCGTGCGATCGCTTCTAGCAATCTGGCAGAACTGGGCTGATCTGATTCGCGCGGCCCTTGGAACTTATTTGCTCACGGAATTGGCTGTCGAGGTGGATCGCGGAGTGAAAGGGGCGGCGACCGAGGCCCTGATGTTGCAGGCGGCGGTCCTGGGAGTTGTATTGCTGTGCCAGACTGTTCGGTTCGGGCGGGGGGCCAGGTTGGTCGCCCCGGTTTTCTATCTTTGCGGATACACAGTGGTCTTGGGAGGTTATGTCGCCGGGGGATTCGCTGTTTTTGTCGGATGGCTGTTCGCGGTTGGAGGCAGAAACGCTGCCTATCAACTCCCGATTATGGGGGTGGCGCTGGGCACAGCCGGTTATCTGTTGGACTTCAATTTGCGCCTAGTCTTGGCGTGCGGGTTGATTTTTGTCCCGTTGTTCTTGTCATTCATGGCCCGACAGCAATTGGCGTTTGTTGCACGCGAACCGGCACCGCTAACTGCGTAGTCTGGCGTCCATGGTTGGTGGAGCCTTTTGAGACTCCCAAGAATCCACTGCTCCACGACTCCAATTCTCGGCGCCGCGTTTGCTTGGCAGGAGCCACGCGCCACCTTGTGGTCAAACACACGTGACCGCTTACGATAAAGTCAAGTCGCAGATCCGAAGGACACCGCAGAGTTGGCTCGTGACCGGCGCCGCCGGTTTTATTGGATCACACATCCTGGAGCGGCTGCTGTTGCTCGATCAACGCGTGGTTGGCCTGGACAACTTTGCCACCGGCAAGCAACAGAACCTGGATGAAGTGAGCCGGTTGGTAAAGCCCAAGCAATGGGCGCGATTCACTCTTATCGAAGGCGATATTCGCGATTTGAACGTGTGCCAGAAGGCTTGCTCCGCAATCGATTTCGTCTTGCACCAGGCAGCTCTGGGGTCCGTGCCACGATCTGTCGCAGACCCCATTACGGCCAACGAAGTCAATGTCGCCGGGTTTCTGAATATGCTCGTCGCCGCGCGGGATCAGAAGGTGAAGAGGTTTGTTTATGCCGCAAGCAGCGCGACCTATGGCGATCATCCAGATCTCCCGAAACGGGAAGAGAATATTGGCCGGCCACTTTCTCCGTACGCCGCCACGAAATACTTCAACGAAATCTATGCGGATGTCTTCGGCCGGTGTTATGGCCTGCAGACCGTCGGACTGCGATACTTCAACGTGTACGGTCCTCGGCAAGATCCGGAAGGCGCATACGCCGCGGTGATACCACGCTGGATCGCGGCGATGATGGCCAACCAACCGACACAGATCAACGGTGACGGCGAGACCAGCCGTGACTTCTGTTACGTGGAGAACGCTGTGCAAGTTAATCTGCTTGCGGCGGCGACTTCAAATCCCGAAGCCATCGGCCAGGTGTACAACGTCGCTTTGAATGCTTGCACCAGCTTGAATCAGTTGTTTGAGTTATTGCGAGAACGATTGCTGCCTTCCTGTCCGCATCTCAACGACTGCGAGCCTGTCTATGCCGATTTCCGTCCCGGCGACGTCCGACACTCGCAAGCGGATATCGAGAAAGCCAGACGGCTCCTGGGGTATGAGCCGACACACACTTTCGAGCAGGGCCTGGACGAAGCGCTAGAATGGTTCAAACGAAAGTAGGGCAGGCATCTTGCCTGCCTCAAAACAACGATGGCGAAAGACTTTTGGCTCTCAATCCTTTCACCAGGATCACCAGGAGGCTCCGGAGAGAACGGAGTTGTTATCTCTGTTTTCTCCTGTTCAAGTTTTGACGACCATATTTGCGAGCGGGTCGCCAGTTTGCGCAGGCAGGCTGGAAGCCTGCCCCACGTTGCATGCCCATCGCTGTCATAGGACTAGGCTACGTCGGGCTGCCGCTGTCGCTGCAATTCGCGCGCTCCGGCTTGACGGTTCTCGGCCTGGATATCGATCCGGCGAGAGTCGATTCCATCAACGCCGGGCGCAGTTACATCAAGCACATCGAAAGCACAGCCATCCAGGAGCAATGCTCGGCCCAGCGCCTTTCCGCGTCCACCGATTTCAGCCGCATCCAGGACGTCGATGCGGTTATCATCTGCGTACCGACGCCGCTGAACAAGAACCGGGAACCGGACATTTCGTTCATTATCAAGACCGGGGAGAGCATCGCTCCTCATTTGAGGAAAGGCACTTTGGTCGTTCTGGAATCCACGACTTATCCCGGCACGACGGATGAGGATTTGCGTGAAGTGCTCGAACGCGGTTCGGGATTCAAGGCCGGGATCGACTTTCATCTCGCCTTCTCACCCGAACGCGAAGACCCCGGCAACCCGGACAGCAAGGTCGCGTCGATTCCTAAAATCATCGGCGGTTACACGCGGGTTTGCCTGGAGAAGGCCCGGGCACTTTACGAGCACGCGATTCAGAGGATTGTTCCCGTTTCTTCCTGCCGCGCGGCCGAGGCGACCAAGTTGCTGGAAAACATTTTCCGCAGCGTGAACATCGCGCTTGTCAATGAACTGAAACTGGTTTACGGCGCGATGGGCATTGACATCTGGGAAGTCATCAAGGCGGCCAAAACCAAGCCTTTCGGTTTCATGCCGTTCTATCCCGGACCTGGCCTGGGCGGGCACTGCATTCCGATCGATCCGTTTTACCTGACCTGGAAAGCCCGTGAATTTGGCCAGAATACGAGATTCATCGAGCTCGCCGGCGAGATCAACACCGCCATGCCGGAATACGTGGTTAATCGCGTGGCCGAAGCGCTCAACGATCGCAGCAAACCCGTGAAGGGAGCAAAAGTGCTGGTCATTGGCCTCGCGTACAAACCTAACGTGGACGACGACCGGGAGTCGCCGAGTTATCATTTGATGGAGTTGTTGAAGAAGCGAGGCGCAGAAGTGGCGTACTACGACCCGTACGTTCCTGTTATTCGAGCAAGCCGCGAG
>VHCZ01000408.1 GCA_016871535.1 Verrucomicrobiota bacterium | reverse complement strand
CTGGCGGTGGAGTTTGCCCAGGAAAGCGGCCAGACGCTCATCGGATTTCTCCGGGGAAAGAACTTAAACGTCTATTCGCGTTCCGAGCGCATCAGATGACGGAATTCATGCGGCTAACATGAGAACTACTTGCCCTATTGGGTGCAACTCAAAGTGCCGGTTTCACCGACAGTTTTAGTCGCACCCGCCCCCATTCCCACCCCTTGCCTAACCGGGGGCGATGGTCTATTCTTGCGGAAGTAATGAGCATGTCTAAAGTGAGTTCCGCCCTGCACGTTGTCAAAACTCAGGCCCCCCGCGATCACGACGGTTCGGCCGAAACCTATTGGGTTCCCAACACCGATGTCTATGTTTGCGAAGAGGGATTAGTCATCAAAGTTGAACTGGCCGGCATGCGCCGGGAAGACTTGGAACTGATCGTGGAGAGCAATCGCCTCAAGATTCGAGGCTATCGACCCGATGGCTGCCGCGCGCCGAAATGCAAGTTTCTCGTCATGGAGATCAATTACGGCGCGTTCGCCACGGTGATCGAGCTGCCCAAAGGCTACGATCTCAGCCAGGCCCGCGCGGCTTACCAGAACGGGTTCCTGAGAATTGACGTCCCGGCCAACGGCGGAAAACGCCCGGATCCTCATTCCATTACCCTCGCAGCTTCAGAAACCAGGATTTCGTGAATCTTTTAGAGGTCGGCGGCATCTAAACCTTTAGGCCGGCAACTATGACCTCTCCCGACACTGAGTTTATCAGTATCCTGGACGCCTCGGCGGGCGGCGCGGAACTGGTCCCACCGAAAGTCGCCGCCAAATCGCTCCCCGATGTCCTTCCGGTTCTCGGACTGTCCGACATCGTGATCTTCCCCGGAATGGTCGCCCCGCTTCTGGTCGAATCGGCTCCCAGCATTCGCTTGATCGATGACGTCGTCGCGGGCGACCGCTTTCTCGCGCTCGTGCTCCAGCGCCGGGAAGACATCGAGAACCCGGCTCCAGAAGACTTGTGGCCTCACGGTTGTGCCGCGCGCGTGCTCAAGATGCTCAAATTCCCCGACAACACCGTCCGGGTGCTGGTCGAAGGGCTGCGGCGCGTCCGCATCGCCGATTACGTCAGCCAGGATCCCTATTTGAGCGCTAAGATCAAGGTGCTCAAGGAGGTCGATGATGAATCCCTGGAACTGGCGGCGCTGGCGCGCAACGTTCAACTTCAATTCCAGGAAATCATCAAACTCTCGCCCGCGCTGTCCGAACAGGTCAAAGTGACGGCGCTGAATACGGATCATCCCGGCAAGCTCGCGGACCTGATCGCGGCAAACCTCAACCTGAGCCTGGAAGAACGGCAACGCCTGCTGGAAACCAACGTGGTCAAGGACCGGTTGACCCGCTTGCTGCCCTTGGTGGGCAAGGAATTGGAGGTGCTGACGCTGGGCTCGAAGATTCAAAAGGAAGTCGCCTCCTCCATGTCGAAAAGCCAGCGCGACTTCTTCCTGCGCGAACAGATTCGCGCCATCCAACGCGAACTGGGCGAAAGCGATCCCAGCGCCCTGGAGATCAGTTCGCTTCGCGAGCAGATTGAAAAGGGTCAATTGTCCGAAGAAGCGGCCAAGGTTGCGCGCAAGGAATTGGAGCGGCTTCAGCAAATTCCCTTCTCCGCAGCCGAATACACCGTCACGCGCAACTACCTGGACTGGCTGATCAACCTCCCGTGGTCGAAGGCCACCGCCGACAAACTGGATCTCACGGACGCCGCTCGCGTCCTGGACGAACAGCATTTCGGGCTGACAAAGGTCAAAGATCGGCTCCTGGAATATCTGGCGGTGATTAAGCTTAAAAGGAAACTGAAAGGCCCGATCCTCTGCCTGGTGGGCCCGCCCGGCGTGGGCAAAACCTCTCTCGGCCAGAGTGTCGCCGAAGCGCTGGGGCGGAAACTGGGGCGCATTTCGCTCGGCGGCATGCGCGATGAAGCGGAAATTCGCGGCCACCGCCGGACGTACGTCGGCGCATTGCCAGGGAGAATCATCCAGAGCTTGCGCCGCGTCGAAACCAACAACCCGGTTATCCTGCTTGACGAGATCGACAAGGTGGGCTCAGATTTTCGCGGCGACCCCGCCGCGGCGCTCCTGGAAGTGCTCGATCCTCAGCAGAATTCCAACTTTACCGATCATTACCTGGACGTGCCGTTCGATTTGTCGCGCGTCCTGTTCATCACGACCGCGAACTGGCTCGATCCAATCCATCCGGCGTTGCGCGACCGGCTGGAGGTGCTCGAACTGCCCAGTTACACCACCAGCGAAAAAGTCCAGATCGCCAAACGCCACCTGGTTCCGCGCCAATTGGAGGAGCACGGCCTGAAACGGAAAGTCGTTCGTTTCTCGGAGGCCACCCTCCGGTATTTGATCGAGGATTACACGCGCGAAGCCGGCGTGCGGCAGTTGGAACGGGAAATCGCCACTTTAACGCGCAAAGCCGCGCGCCGAATCATTTCCAGCCCCACCGTCCAACAGCCCTTGATCATCGGCCCGGAGTCCCTGGCGGATTATCTGGGTTCGGTGCGTTATTTCTCGGAAACCGCCGAGGAAATCAAAGAGGTCGGCATCGCGGTCGGCCTGGGCTGGACGCCGACCGGCGGCGAGATTCTCTTCATTGAAGCCACCCGCATGCAGGGCAAAGGCAAGTTGATCCTCACCGGCTCGCTGGGCGACGTCATGAAGGAAAGCGCCCAGACGGCCCTCAGCTATTTGCGCAGCCAGGCAAAGTCCCTCCGCGTCGATTTGAGCAGCTTTGATTCGTTCGACATTCACATCCACATTCCCGCCGGGGCGACACCCAAGGACGGTCCAAGCGCGGGCGCGGCAATCCTCGTGGCTCTCGCTTCCCTGTTCACCGAACGCCGCGTGCGCTCGGATGTGGCGCTGACTGGCGAAATCAGCCTGCGAGGCCGAATCCTGCCGGTGGGCGGAATCAAAGAAAAAGTCCTGGCCGCGTCGCGGGCGAGGCTTAAGCAAGTGATCTTGCCGGAACGAAATCGAAAGGATTGGGAAGAAGTCCCGGCGGAAGTGCGGCAAAAGATCAAAGCCCGTTTCGTGCAACACATCTCGGAGTTGATTCCGCTTGCCTTGCACGCCAAATGAAGGGCAAAGGAGCTTCCCATGAACCGGACGGTAGGGCGAGCCTGTCCCCAGCGAGCCGGGCGGAACGTGTTCAGAGCTCGTCGAGCGGCTCGCCGGGACGGACTCGCCCTACCGAGTTCAGGGTCCGTGAGGAAGGCTCACTAGCGCAAGAAACTTCCCATGAACCGTTCGACGTTCAACGTTCGATGTTCGATGCGAGCGAGAAGTGCTTGGGAACCTGCCGTGCCCCTCACGGTAAGGCGAGCCTGTCCCCAGCGAGCCGGACTGGACGTGTTCCACACTCGTCGAGCGGCTCGCCGGGACGGACTCGCCCTACCGAGTTCAGGGTCCGTG
>VHCZ01000407.1 GCA_016871535.1 Verrucomicrobiota bacterium | reverse complement strand
AGCCCGACCTCGCCGTTATCACTAACAGCGGCGTGTCCCTGCTGTTGGGCCAGGGCGATGGCACGTTCCAGACTGCCTTCAATCTCGGCGCGGGAGGGTTGCTTTCCTCCGTCGGCTTGGGCGACTTCAACGGCGACGGCCGTTGATCGGCTATCTCGTCCTCGAAGCTATCCCGGCTGCCGTGGATATGCTGGGACATCGGCTTGTTCCAGTGAAGCACTTCGACTTGAAATAGCGAGCGCTCTGCCGTTTTCCGTCGCGATGCCCATCGGGATCGGAGCGTTCCCATGAACCCTTCTTCCGGACCGCGGCCTTTAGGCGCCTTTAGGCCGCTTCAACGCTGGACTCCAGAGCGGGGCCCCAAGCAGCCTAAAGGCTGCGGTCCGCGCAGTTTTCGGTTCATGGGTCGTGTGCGCGGTTCTGAAACCAAGTGAGCTTCCCATGAACACTTATGCGTCAGGATCCGATAGCGTGCCTCCGAGGCTCAGCGAAGTCCCGCCCAGGATCGCGTCATTCGATGCAAGGACCGGTGGCGGTTGGTTTGACGACGCTGCTGGGCTTTGGGCTCGGCGTCATCATGGTGCTGCATCGCTCGATCTGGCCGGCGGTGATTGCGCACGGGATGTTCGACGCGACGAGTCTGGCGCTGCTGCCAGGATGCTCAAACTTTCTTTAGCTTCCAGCGGCCGCGCTTGAATAATGCCGCGCACACAACGGCGTAGGTGGACCACGCGATGGTGATCGCGGTGAACACTCCGCCCGGTCCCCACCGAAACCAATGCGCCAACGCCGAGGCCAAAGGAAGCTGAAAGAGCCAGAAGCAAAAGAGATTGATCCACGTCGGTGTCCAGATATCGCCGGCGCCGTTGAACGCCTGCCCGAGCACCATGCCGTAAGCGTAGAAGAGAAATCCCAGGCTCACCGTCCGCAAGCATTTGACCCCGTGCGGCACGATCTGGCCGTCTTGCGTGAACGCGTCGATCAGCGGTTCGGCAAAGATCACAAATAACGTCCCGACCACGCCCAGAAACACCATGTTGCAGAAGCCCGCGTGCCACACGGACTCTTCGGCGCGTTCGGGTTTTCCTGCGCCCAGGTTCTGGCCCACCATCGTCGCCGCAGCGCTGCTCAGGCCCCACGACGGCAGCAAAGCGAAAATGACGATGCGGATCGCGATCGTATAGCCCGCCAGCGCAGCGCTGCCGAATCCCGACAGAATGCGGATCAACGCCAGCCAGCTTGTCATGCCGACGAGCATTTGAAACATGGCCGTCCCCGAAAGCCGGAGCAAATTTGCCATCGTCGGAAGCTCAACTCAATCCCATTGCCACCGTGTAGATGAGTGTGAGCATCGCCTCCGTCAACCCGACCGTTGCCACCGCTTCCGCGCCCAACCGCGAGACCCAGAAGATATCGACAATCGCAAAAAGCGATTCCATCGACATCTCCAGGATCATCGGGACAGCGAGCAACAGGATCGCGCGGCGGATCGGGACTTCCGTGAAGTCCTGCCGCGACCCGCGAAGAGCTTCTCGAACAGATGACCAAAAGTCGGACATGGCGCAAAGGGGTGGAAGGCTAGTCTGGTCTGGCGCCGGGCGGTTGGCGATAGCTTTGTGGTAGGAAAATGTGGCGCTTGCGGCGGCGCATGAGGCCCATTATCCTCCGCCCTATGAGCACAACTCCCGCCGCTGCCGCATCGCCCTGGCGCGGTTGATTTCATTATCGAGAAGCTTTGAATCAGTTGCTCGACAAAGCTCGCGCCGGTTCAAACGTATCGCGCCAGGAATTCGGTGACTTCCAAACGCCTCCGGGACTGGCGCGGGAGATTTGTGCGCTGCTGAGGCGGGAGGGAATCGACCCGCACATCGTTATCGAACCGACCTGTGGCCTCGGAGCCTTCCTGGTCGCGGCCGCCGAGGCATTTCCGGCCGCGCGAATTCTCGGCTTCGAAGTCAATGCCGATTATCTCGAAACGACGCAGCAGAGTTTGAAAAACGGCGGCGCAAGCAGCCGATTCGACCTGCGCGCGCAGGATTTCTTCACGCACAACTGGGACGCTGAGTGCAAATCTGTCGAAGGGTCGCTTTTGCTGTTGGGGAATCCGCCCTGGGTCACGAACGCCGCCGTCGCCCGCTTGAACGGAAGCAACTTACCCGTGAAGGAAAACTTCCTGGGCTTCCGCGGCCTCGAAGCGCGCACGGGAAAATCGAACTTCGACATCTCGGAATGGATGCTCATTCGATTGTTGCGAGCGCTCGACGGCCGAAAGGCCGCCATCGCGATGTTGTGCAAGACAGCCACGGCGCGGAAGGTCTTGCGGTACGCCTGGCAAAATGACGGACGCGTGGCGAGCGCCTCGCTTTATCGCATCGATGCCACGGCGCACTTCAGCGCTTCCGTGGACGCTTGCCTGTTGCTGGCGCACATCGGCGCGCATGGCGCAACGGAGGCGGCGGTGTTTGACAGCCTGCAAGCGCGGACACCGTCCAGTCACCTGGGCCTCGTTGGAAAAGACCTGGTGGCCGACATCCGCGCCTACCGCCGCTTGCAGCATCTTGAGGGGCGCTGCCCGTACCAATGGCGGTCCGGGTTAAAGCACGATTGCGCTTCGGTCATGGAGCTTCGACCGAATCCCGACGGCACTTTCTCAAACAAGTTGAAGGAGCAAGTCAGTCTTGAACCGGACTGTGTGTATCCGCTGCTGAAGTGCACGGACCTTTCGAAGGGCAATGCCAACCCCACGCGATTCGTGTTGATGACGCAGAAGCGTGTCGGCGAAGATACGCGTGCGATAGCCCGGCACGCTCCGCGAACTTGGGAGTACCTCAACGCCCACGCCGATTATTTCCAGGCCCGGAAGAGTTCGATTTACAAAAACGGCGTGCCCTTCGCGATATTTGGCGTTGGTGATTACTCCTTTGCTCCCTGGAAAGTGGCCGTGTCGGGACTGCATCGTGAGCCGCGCTTTGTCTTGGTCGGGCCGCAAGAGGATCGTCCGGTCATGTTTGATGACACGTGTTACTTTCTTTCCTTTCCCCAGGAGAACGAAGCACGACTCGTCGCGCAGATTCTGAACACGACGCAATGCCGGGAATTCCTGGCCTCCCTGATATTCCCGGACAGCAAACGGCCTGTCACGGTGGAGTTGCTGCGACGGCTCAATCTCCGCGCCATCGCCCAAGACGCTGGTCTGGCTGGCCTGTGGGAAACCATCCTTCCACAGATGACAATGCCCGGTGATCTGTTCCGTTCTTCCCTCTCTCTCGAGGGAATCTGAGTGACAAGATACGTCCGTTCCTCTCAGATTTGCGGACCGAGCGAAATCTTAGAGCGTGTCCGAAAATTGCGCGGGGTCCTGCGGCGAGGGATTTTGGCTGTGGCCAAGGCGGCGAGGTCCGAGCATCCCCAACGCGGGCTGTAAGGACCGAGCCAACGCAGGCCACGGACAAAAG
>VHCZ01000406.1 GCA_016871535.1 Verrucomicrobiota bacterium | reverse complement strand
CACCGCCCGACCGAATCCCAATAGGTGTTTAGCTGGAACTCCGTTGCTCAACAACTACGTTCCAAGCTGCACAACTGGAAATCAAGTCGGACCTCCCGTTCTGAGGAACGCCAGACGAAGAAAAAAATCTTCGTCACGGAATGTTTTTCCCTATTGACCGCGCGGGCTTGATAGGGGTTCGGCTTTTCTGGAATCCTCAATCACCAATCCTCAAGTCATCGGCTCTGGAAACCATGACGGTGGACCGGCACGCCTGGCTCGAAGCTCATGGCAGAAACATGGGGGCAGAAAAATCAAAACCGGTCCTGCGTTCGCTCGTAATGGAGTCATAGGCCAACCACTCTCCGGGAACTGGCTTCATCTGGAAACTTCCTCCCGTGCCCTTCTGCACCCCTCCGCGAAGCGGTTTAGTTCAACTGGTGAGTATGCGACTGGAAGTTTTGTTGTGTCGCATATTGCGGGAGGGTTGCGGCGCTGTCAATGACCGTTTCTGAAGCGCTTGAGAAAATGACGGATGCGATGCGGGTGCGGCACTTTTCGCCGGCGACGGAGAAGTCCCGCCGACGGTGGCTGTCTATCAGTCAGCCACGTCGAAAAAGCAAATGCCTATCAGTAAGCCCCGCCAGCGAGAGCGACTAGCTGATTACGATGACGATGACGATTACGATTACGAGGCTCCTTGCAAAAATCTGAGAGCGGTTTTGTGAACCGAAGAACCGACAGATGAATTGACTTTCGCCGCCCGACTTCGGTAGAGTTCATTCATGACCCCAAAACTGGAACTTGTTCGGTCCCTCCATGCCATGAGCAGTAACGCATCTTCCTCCGTCCAGAAAGTCATGGGCAGCGTCGTGGGAATCGCCCTCCTGCTGTGCGCGACCAACCCAGTGCGGGCCCAGAGTGCCACCTACACCGTCGATCCTCTCCAGAGCAGTCTTACCCTGAGTGTTTCCTTGGGAGGAACCTTCGGCTGGGGACAATTCACCGTCACCGGCCAAGTTTCTCGAGCGATGGTGAATTGTTTCGAGGGCACTCTCGTGGCCACGACTAACCTAAACGGACGGCTGACCTTTAACGGCGGCAGTTCCATCCGCGCCCGGTTAAATCCCGGCAGTCCAAGTTCCGACACGAACAACCCATCGTTTCACCCGACGGGCGGCGATCCCAATCAAGTCTGGAAAGGAGTGGATAACTTCGGGGCGGTGTGTGCGTTGTATGATCAACACTCCCTCTATCTGGCCTATCGCGATCTGACACTGGACATCACCAACGGCCACGCCAGTGTGGCGGGCGAAGCGGCGTCCGGAATGAGCCTGAGTTTTAAGGCCGGCCATCGGGACTGGAGCCAGCCGTCGGTTTTGGGGGTTGGCGAAACCCTGGCCACCAGTGCATGGCCCATCGCCGGGGGGACCAACCGGGCGGAGGGCCTTGTGACTGTATCCCCGGACGGTTCGGTGGTGACCATCCCCGTGGTGCTGGTGACCAAGAGTTGGGACTTCGTGAATAACGCTGTCACCTTCGATGAAGTCTGGACCGGGACGATAGTCGCCGTCGCGGGCACGCCCAGTTCAAGGCCGCGTCCGCCCCGGTTGGGGCTGGCGGCGTCGGGGGCGCCTGGCCTGCAGTTCAACGCGAGCGCGGGTCTGGCGAAGCACTATAACGGAATCACCACCGCGCCCTGGATCGAAGCCAGTTGGATTGGCAGCGCCCCCGCGACCTACTCCTTCACCATCACCAACCCGCCAGCTGGCGGGTCCACCGGTTTCCAGGCTTACCTGTGGCTGGTGGCTAAGCCGCTCGATGCGTTGAACCAGAACACTCCGACCGGTTACAGCACCGACGAATACGGTGGCATCAACAATTCCAACGTCGTTCGATTCACCCTTGAATTTGACGGACGCTCCGGTGCGACCGCCACCTTGGGATACCGCGCAAACTCTCCCGACCCGGCGGCCTTTTCCGGCCGCGGATTCCTCTGCGGCCTGACCGGCGCGCCCTTTGCCGGTCCCTGGACGATCAGCGTGAACAACGACACCGATTTCACCATCACCGCTCCGGACGGCTCCCAGGCCAAAGGGTCGATGCCGCGCGCGGACACGGCTTTCTTCAGTGAAAAAGTCCGTTTGTTTTTGGGCGTGAACCCGAATGGCGCACGGAACTTCGGTCAGTCCATCAACGTAGGACGCGCCAGCATTATCACGACCCGGTCCGGCCAGGAAGTGAACTTGGTAGGCGAATGGACCTCGGGCCAGCCGCTGCACAAGAACTGGACGATCCTGGCGCTGGACCCCGCGAGCGTGGTCATGATGCCTGCCCAAAGTATTTACCGATTTAACTGGCAGGCCGGCTGCACGCTGAACGGCGGAGGAATGGAATCCCTGGAGCAAACGGTCATCGACCCATTCGGCTTTACTCTCTTGCTGGAGTTATGGGAACCGGTGGCCCCGCAGCCGAGAATCACGATGCTGGCCAACGGCTCAAGCATCGCGTTCCTCACCGACACCACGCCCCCGGGCGAGTTTGGCTTCTATCGCTTGAACCTTCCGACCACGCCCTAACGAGATGCAGCCTCAGACCAACTGAACGGTTTGGGGCAAAACGACCGTTCTGATGCTCTGCGCCGGCTCAAAAGGCGCAGAGCATCGATCAGGGCCGTCGAGTCGCCCAATCCGCCTTTGGTCAACGACAATGTCATTTCGGCTTCGGCGGCAGCAAAAGTGTCACTGGTCACAAGGCCAATGGATTCCAACCGCCCACAATCCCCATTTCGTGCTCAGACACCACAGTCGTCCCGCCGACTCTCGCGGTCAGCGCGGCAGGCCGCTCTCCACCACAAAGGCCTCGGACATTCTCGGGGTAAACCAGCCAATATTTTTCGCCTGGGACGAAGCCGGAAACAGTCTGGCTCAATGTCCCGCTCTCCTGCATGAATGCGACCCGGACCCCATCGGGGCCCTTGCCGATGTCGGCGAATGGTCCGCCCTCTGCATTGAGCCCATAACCCTAAAAACGGCAGTTGCCCGCGCCCGATCGGCGCAAGGTCCTGGCGGGAAAGCCGCTTCTCACAACTCGACGGCTAAGCCGTCTCCAAGGCGCGATGCAGGCGTCCGTGGCGCTGACGAATCGGCCTTGTGAAAACGCCGGCTCAAAGGTGCGTGCGCGCCAGGGGCGCAGTCGATAAAGAGTTCCGAAAAGAAAGTCGGGCGCCGCCTTCCCCTGCCCGCCCACCAACTCGCCGCCGCGCCGCACGTTGTCCATCATCCAGCCGGGCAGACGAAGATGGTACGGGTTGCGCTTCACTTCACCGACATGAAAAGAGGAGAGTGTGGAGACTAAGTGGTCCGTTTCGTAAATACGCTCACGTTCGTTGCGCCCAATTTGGCCTGGGGCAAGGCGCGACGAGCGAGCATCCCCCGCCAGTGGGGCTGTGACCGAGGAGCAACGCAGCCCCAGGCAAAATTC
>VHCZ01000405.1 GCA_016871535.1 Verrucomicrobiota bacterium | reverse complement strand
ACCCAAACGACGCTCTCACCCTGATTTTGCAGGCTTCCCCGAATCTCCGACCAAAACATTCGCGCGCCTTTTGGCCTCTGGCCCCCCAATCTTTACGCCGCTTCCCCGAGTTTCTTCTCAGACACTAGTTAGTTAGTTTTCTTGCGATAATACCCCGGAACGGTCAGGCTCGGTTCCCGCCATGAAAAAGCAAATTCCTATTAGTTTATGATCACGCCGAAACAACTTCACCGTGGATTTACTTTGATCGAGCTTCTGGTGGTCATCGCGATCATCGCCATTCTGGCCAGCATGTTATTGCCAGCGCTGGCCAAGGCCAAGGCCAAGGCCACGCAGACGTATTGCCTTAACAACATGAAACAAATCGGCCTCGCCGTGTCGATGTATGCAAGCGATTTCAACGAGAAATTCCCGGCCTGCCGGAGTTGGGGGAAGGCGTGGGGTGACGATCACAAGATCGGCAGCCAGTACCTTTACGAACTTCTGACTCCGTATATGGGCAAGAACACCGGCACGAATCGTGCCGCCAACATCACATTGGCCAAGATGACGCCGCCGAATGCAGGAAGCTATGTATGCCCGGCGGGAATCAAGAGCAAGGATCCCGGCAATCCTGGTTACGCGGGCCTGCTTCGCGACAACGATTTCATCACCTACGTGTGGAACCACGTTTACTTGAAGAAGGACAACTCAACGTACGAAGTCAACCGTCCCGTCAGCGGACGCTCGACGTCGGACGTCGCCAGCCCATCCACGGCCGTGCTCCTTTGGGAAATGCCCTACTGGACCGGACCCACTTCACCACACCACGGCGGAATCAATCTGGTTTTCGCCGACACTCACGCCGGCTGGGAGCGGCGGAATCCGAAAGAGATCGACTGGTGGGCTTACCACAGCCGGCGCGGTTGGGAAGATTCTGATCCGACTGGAATTAAGAAGCCTTAGCAAGTTCACCGAATCTATGGCCGGTCGTCGCGGAGGTTCGTGAATAGCGCGTCAAGTCACGATCACTTGATTCGCAAAGTAAACTTACGACGACACTACGCTGGCTCGCCGTTAAGTTTGCGTGTCCACGCGGCGGCTTCAGGAGGGGCCGGATCGAAGGGATTGAGGAGATTAAGGGTGTCAAGATTATTCTCAGGTGCAGCGAAGTGTCGATGTTTGCAGCAGCGCCAGGAGTAGGTAAGTCAACACTTGCCTTAGCCCTTGCGCTAGTTATTAGTAAGTGGAAAAGAGTAATTTGGTTCCTATTAGTTATTAGTCCGGACAAACATTCCCACGAGTATATCGGGCTTTATTCCATCATCGAGGACATTGACAACAACTTCGCGGAAGAAAGGTTTGGTTCGAAGAAAGGAGCGATCTTCAAGCCAGTCACTCGCGATCCTTTCGCTTACCGAGGCGAGGATTGGGGAAGGTACGAATCCACCTACGATCCCAAAACAGATCTTTCCGAAAAAGAAATCCGGCGCATCATTGATTTCGCCAAACTGGTCACCAACGCCTCGGACACCGAATTCGCCGCGAAGCTCGGTGATTACCTTGATCTCGACGAGTTCGCCCGGTTCATGGCCGTGACGGCGTGGCTTCCGACTCTGGACAGCATCCTGGGGCCGGGGCACAACTACTTCGTTTATTTGCATGCCAAGACGCACAAATTCCAATTCCTGCCTTGGGACCTGGATCATTCCTTTGGCCAATTCGGGATGATGGGCGGGCAGAGCCAAAGCGAGAACTTGAGCATCCACCGTCCGTGGCGCGGGGAAAGCCGGTTCATGGAACGAGTCTTCCAGGTCGGGGCGTTCAAGAAGCTGTATCTGTCCAGGTTTGACGAGTTCAGCAAAACGATTTTCCAGCCCGAACGAGTTCATCGCCTCGTGGATGAAATCGCAGCAGCAATCCGGCCCGCAGTCCGCCAGGAGCCGACGCCAAGACTGGCTCGGTTCGAAAGGTTGGTTGGCGATGCGCTTTCAGACCCGCGCGCTCCGGTGGACTTCTTGATCGGCCCGGGAGGCGAGGCAGACCCACGTTTTCTCGGCGGAGGCGGTTCAGGTCACTAATATCCAATCACCATGTCCCCCTCCACCGACTCGCGGGAAAACCGGGAATTCGCCTCGGAACTGAAGTTCCTGGTTCCGCCCGCGCTTTGCGCCCCCATCCGTGACTGGGCGCGCGCCCGGTTGTCGCCGGACCCGCACGTATCCGCGGACCTGGGCGATGCCTATCACATCACCAGCCTTTACTTCGATACCGAACGATTCGATGTGTTCCACCGCAAAGGGTCGTACGGGCGGAGCAAATATCGGATTCGCCGATATGGCCCAAGCGAATTCGCTTTTTTGGAGCGCAAGCTCAAGACGCGCGGCCTCGTGAGCAAACGCCGTTCGCTCGTCGAGATCGACGCATTGGCGCATCTGGCCGACGGCACGCCCGACCGGGACTGGTTGGGTTTCTGGTACCACCAACGTCTCGTCGCCCGGCGCCTGAAACCCGTCTGTGAAATTGCCTACCGCAGAACCGCTCGAGTGGCTGCGACCAGCGCCGGGCCGATTCGGCTGACCCTGGACGAGGACATTCGCGCGGTGGCCGCGAACCGTGTCGCATTTAACGGTGCGCATGAAGGCTGCTTGCTTTCCAGAGACCACGTCATCCTGGAATTGAAGTTTCGGCTTGAGATGCCGGGCGTGTTCAAAGAGCTGTTGCAGGCTTTTCAACTGAAGCCGCAGGCGCTCTCCAAGTATCGGCTGGCCGCGGTCGCGCTCGGACTGGTTGCGGAAGCTCAACCGGAACAAACGGAGCACACGGAGACCCAAGACCCGGCCAGCGCTCCCTTGGCTGGGCCCGACGGGCAGCGCACGCGCCCCCGTGTGCTCTAGCCCGGCGCCTTCGACGAATAATTCTATCGCTCTCAACCGTCCGACTCAGTGCCACGGTTTCGGCGACGCTCCGGCTGGCGACAAGAGGAAGCGCGCCGAGCAATACTGTGAAAAGGTTCTTGGGAAGATGCCTGTTCCAAAAAGACCTGCACTCGGCCCATGAACTCGGTAGGGCGAGTCCGTCCCGGCGAGCCGCTCGACGCGCTTGGAACACGTCCGACTCGGCTCGCTGGGGACAGGCTCGCCCTACCGTTCGGTTTTGAACCGAAAACCGCGCGGACCGCAGCCTTCAGGCTGCTTCCGCGCACTCTCCGGAGTCCAGCGTTGAAGCGGCCTAAAGGCCACGGTCCGGCGCTCCGGTTCATGGGAAGGCGGATGCTGTGCCCGGAGCCGGGTTGCAGCTCGCCGCAGCTCGCCGGATTGCAGCATTTCGCAGAATCGGGACGTTGGATTCGTTGCCTCACGAACGGTAAACCATCTCACACGATGCCCGAGCGCAGGCAAGCGTTCCCCGGCTAAGGGTCTGTGCAAAAATAAATTCCGGTTTTGCTGGAGGCGATTTCGCTTTCTGGCGAGGCACGACGAAGGAGCATAGCCAGGGCTCTGCGACTGAGGAGAAACGAAGCCAGAAAGCGAAATCGC
>VHCZ01000404.1 GCA_016871535.1 Verrucomicrobiota bacterium | reverse complement strand
TCCGAGTGGGTCAAGGAGTGTCCCTTGAGTTACACCAGTCCAAATGCCCCGGCCGTTCAAGACGTGCTCGGCACGTGGGTGCTGGGAACTTTAAGTGGAGCTTGGCGCTATGCGCATGTCACCGCGATCCGAGGAGACAAGGTCAATGCGCAAGGTTTGGGAATGGAAAAAGTGGTGAGTGAGGATAGCTTGCGGCGAGCCTTTCAAGGTGAGGAACCCGAACCCCTGGCTCAATGGCAAACCCAAGCTCTCTGGCGCGGGTATGCTCCGGCTTTGGACCAGCCTTGGATTGCGGATTTGGATGTGACGGTCAAGCCGATCTACGGCCACCAGGAAGGAGCTGAGATCGGCTACAATCCGCACAAGCCCGGCCGTCCGAGCCATGCCTACCACACCATTTTTCTGCGGACCTTGCGCGTGGCGCTGGATGTGGAAGTGCATTCGGGCAAAGAGCATGCCGCCATGCATGGGCTGAGCAATCTGTGGAAAGTCTTGGACCGGCTGACTCCGGAGCAACGGCCGGGGTTGGTCTGCGGCGATGCCAATTACGGCAACGAGCGAATGATGGCCGAGTGCGAAGAGCGCGCCCAAAAGTATTTGTTCCGGCAACGGAGCACAGCAAAAGTTAAGCAACTGGTGGAGTTGTTAGAGAGACAGGGCGGCTGGCAGCCTTTGGCGGAGGGATGGGAAGGAAATGAAGGCCAACTGCAACTGACGGGTTGGACGCGCAAACGGCGCACCATCGTGTTGCGGCGCAGACGGGAGCCGGGAGTTGGAACTCAGAAAGCCCTTCCCTTGTTGGAGGAACACGGATTGGAAGTGGTCAGCCAACCGGAGTACGAGTATGTGGTCCTGGTCACCAACTTGGAGGAAAACCTTTTAACGGTCATGCACCTTTACCGGCAGAGAGCCGATGTGGAAAACGCTTATGATGAGTTGAAGAATCAATGGGGCTGGGGAGGATTTACGACGCGCGATCTGTTGCGCTGCCAGATCGCGGCGCGGATGGTGGCACTGGTTTATAACTGGTGGAATTTATTTGTGCGGTGCGCGCAGCCGGAGCGGGCGCGGGAAGCGATCACCAGCCTCTGTTGCTGCACGCGGTGGGACGGATCGTTACGAGCGGCAGGCAAACGGTGCTGCGGCTGACGAGCCATCACGCGGAAGCTCGGGAGGTCCAAAAACTCCGATTAAAGAGGAAGAGATCGCCGTTCGTCCCACCACCAAGATTCTCCAAGGCGACTGGGTCTGGCACTCCAATCGAAATACGACGGATCGCCAAAATCTTTGGCATAATTTCCGAGGACGACGAGTGATGGTCATGCTTTATGGCGACGGGCACGCGGCGAATTCAAAGTTTCCGTCGCCAACAAATGTAAACGATCCGAATTTCTGGCAGAGGCCGCCGGATCCTAATTTTGATTGGTGGTGAATATTGGGAAACCCCGTCTTTGCGTTCTATGAAAGCGAAGTCTCGGCAGCACCGTGAGCCGGACAATTCCGCATCAACTCCTACTTGATCAGATCTCTGTGCCTCCGCGCCGCTGCGGCCGAATTCATTTCTTACCGATGCTGCCACGGACCTCTGCGATCAACTTCTCAAGGCGGCGTCCGTATTCCACGTAGTTGGCACGAAGCGCTTCGTCTTGCTCGTGGGAATGGGCATCGTGAAAAACGGCCACCATGTGAGGCTCGATGCTGATTCCGGCATCGTAGCCGCGCGACAGGGCGTCTCTTAGTATCCGCCAGACTGCGCCATCGCCCTCGCCCGAGAATTTGTAGTCGGCATCGTTTTTCGACGTCTCCCAACGGGCATCCTTGATGTGGATGTGGACGCTTGCGTCGCGAACTTTGGTCCAGAATTCCCACGGATCCTGTTTGGGTTGAGGGGCGGGTTTCGACCGATCGGCGTTGAAAACTGGATTGGCGGTATCGAAGACCCACTTCAAGCCAGGGACATTCTCCAGCAGCTTCAGTGCATGTTGCCAGCTCGTGCCGCCATAGTTCATGCAGTTTTCGTGGACTGGCTGCAATCCTGCGTCGAGAAATCGTTTGGTGATCTCGCGCATCCGATGGAACCGCTCGGCTTCCATCTGGTCGTCGCCATCCCCAACCTTGTAGCTCATGATTCGAACGAACTTGGTGCCCAGCGCCTGCATTCGCGGAATCGCCCGTGACACTTCGGCGAGCCGAGTTGGAAGAGTACGTCCCGAGAGATGGAAGCGACGTGGGTGCATGGGTGAGGGTGAGTGCAAGAGTTACAGGACCCCAATTACGCCGCTCGATCGCCTTCGGCAAGAGCGGAAGTCGCGTCCTAATCCGCGGGTAATCGCAAGGATGTGAATGGGAATCCGCAGATGACGGAGATGGACGCAGATATTTCGGAAATGTTTAGAGAGTCTCATTGACGACAACTTGTAGAGAATGGGTCAACGGGTCAGAATCGAGGAAAGCCCAGCCCTGATCTGCGTTTAAGGACATGGAAGATTTCGGCAAACCCGAAGAGGAATGGTTTCGCACGTTCTTGACCTTACAAGAAGGAGTCGCTCAAGGACGTGGTCAGTGCGTGGGCCGAGAGCAAGAACCTCGTGTTGCGCCAATTGAAGGTGGCCGACAAAAGCAACGAAATCACGGCGGTGCCGGAGTTGCTGCGCGTGCTGGAATTAAGCGGGTGTATCGTCACGCTCGATGCGATGGGCTGTCAAAAAAAGATTGCCCGCGAAATTATTGAAGCCGACGCCGATGACGTGAGTGCGGAGTTGGCTTGGTTTGCCGATGTCGCCATTCTCTCAGTTGGTGGAGCGCTTCTACCCGGAGTTCGAAGCGCTCTACGAGGAGCGCTACCAGGAGCGGTATGGTTTCTGGCGACCGACTTGTCCCGCCGTAGCCTCGGGCGAAGGCGGATCATCGCCACGGCGATCGCCAAGTTTCTGGAGTGCGGCGATCTCAAACAGGGGTTCGCGCGCGTACGGTGCCCCAAGTGCCAACACGAAATGTTCGTCGCGTTCTCCTGTCGCGGGCGCTGTGTCTGTCCGAGCTGCCACGAGAAACGCGCCTTGGAGAAAGCCGCTTGGGTCTCCGAACACGTTTGCGCTGAAGTCCCGCACCGCCAGTTCGTGTTCACCATGCCCAACATCCGCTCCTGGAAACACTCCGGCTTCAGCGTGGACCAGAGCGTGCGTTTGGAGGCGGGCGATCGGGCGGGAATCCAGCGCCTCATTTAGTATTCCGGAGATGGAGGACCATCTGATCCGTTACTATGGATGGTATTCGAATAAGAAGCGGGGACAACGAGCTCGGGCGCAACCGCCGACCCCGGAGGGGAGCGCCGCGCCGCCCCGCACGCCCAGCGCCCGAGAGGCCCGCAAACGCTGGGCCGCCCTCATCAAACAGGTTTACGAAACGGACCCGTTGACCTGTCCCAAATGTCGTTCTGAAATGAAAATCATTGCCTTCACCTGCCTGCCGGCAGGCAGGTCGAGCGAAGGCAGACTGAGGTCGTGGAAAAGATTCTGCGACACTGCGGG
>VHCZ01000403.1 GCA_016871535.1 Verrucomicrobiota bacterium | reverse complement strand
GGGCCGTGCACATGGCCCTTGAACTGAAAACCGTGCGGACCGCAGCCTTCAGGCTGCTTCCGCGCACTCTCTGGAGTCCAGCGCTGAAGCGGCCCAAAGGCCACGGTCCGGAGGAACGGTCCAGGGGAAGCTGCCTTGGTTTCAGAACCATGCACTCGTCCCTTGAACCGATCAGCGGTATGGCGAGTCCGTCCCGGCGAGCCGATCCACGTGCGTGGAACACGTCTGACTCGGCTCGCTGAGGACAGGCTCGCCCTACCGGCTGCTTCATGGGCACCTTTCTTGGCCTCAGGGCCATGCACATGGCCCTTGAACCGAAACCGTGCGGACCGCAGCCTTCAGGCTGCTTCCGCGCACTCTCCGGAGTTGAGCGTTGAAGCGGCCTAAAGGCCACGGCCCGGAGGAACGGTTCATAGGAAGCTGCCTTGGTTTCAGAACCATGCACTCGTCCCTTGAACCGATCAGCGGTAGGGCGAGTCCGTCCCGGCGAGCCGATCAACGTGCGTGGAACACGTCTGACTCGGCTCGCTGGGGACAGGCTCGCCCTACCGGCTGCTTCATGGGAAGCTTTCTTGGCCTCAGAACCATGCACATGGCCCTTGAACCGAAAACCGTGCGGACCGCAGCCTTCAGGCTGCTTCCGCGCGCTCTCCGGAGTCCAACGTTGAAGCGGCCTAAAGGCCACGGCCCGGGGATACCCCTCCCCGCTGATTTCGCTTGCGACGGAGCAATGAATGGCGGTTCATACGCGCGATGCTGCGGGTTGTAAGTCTCAGAAATGCTCGGTCCATTCGAGCGCACATCCAGTTCGTCGCGCTCACAGCCATTCTAGCCGCATCGCATCCAGTTTCTTGGCGAACCTTTGGACAGGAAACAGCCCAGCAAAAGAAACCTGCCGTGTCCACATCCAGTGGGAACGGGCCGCAACGCCCCAGAAAGGTCGTGGTGCCCAGACGCGACCCCGCGGATCAGCCCTTTCGCCTCGCGCCAATGGCCGAGTCCAGCCGGAGCATTGCCATCGCTTTGGCCACGAACCTTTACCTTGCGTTTGACACTCAGTTGCTGCGGACGCACACCGCATGGCTGGGACCTTCCTTAAACTTGTTCGGCACGCCTTACACCGGCTCCAAGACGCCGTTTCTGTGCACGCTTGAAGGGAAAACACTCTGGACGATGCCGCCATTTTGTCCGTGGACCGCGACCGCCCCCTCCACCAACCTCGCTCACGCTCTTCCCCAAGGAACGAAGTTCAAGGCCGTGAGCACCCTGGGCGGCGCCGTTACTCTTGTATATGAAGTGGGCCTTCCTGATGGGAACACCGCCTCGGTTCGAGAAACCGGGCGCGCGTATCGCGACAACGAGCGCACGGGCATTGTTCGCCGATTCGAGATGGGGCCCGCTTCTGCGGACCTGTGGTTTCTTGCGCATGCGGAATTGCATGCGAGTGCTCGAATCGAACGCGATTCCAGTGCGACGCTTATCCAAAGGACTAACGACGTGCTCATCGCGTGGGTGCGCAGTTCAGCAGCCACGACCTGGGAAACTTTCGACGGTCTGGAATCGTATGAGGAATCATTCAACGCGGAAGCGAACGGAGAAAGTCTCGTTCGCACGCGAACCGTCTCGGGCCGTCTGGCTCGCGCCTGGTTGAGAATTCCCGCGCACGATGCGCCAGTGGCAGTGGAAATTCTGAGCGCGGAACATCGCGACAGGGACGATGCAAGGAAGTTCGCCCAGCCATTCCTGGCGGAACGTCCAACTCCGCCCGGAATGAGACCCCCAATTGCGGAAGCGGGTTCTTCTACGGCGATGCCTCCCAGAGTTGTTCCCGGCGACAAAACCGCGGCTTTTCCGGATGGCGGCGACTCGTTCTATCGCATCGAACGCTTTCCTTTGCCTAAAGAAATCAATCTCCAGGTGACGGGAATGGATTGGCTGTCCAGGGACGAGCTGGCCGTCTCCACTTGGACGGGCGAAATCTACATCGTCGAACGAGCGACAGGACCGACCAGCGCCGCGCGGTATCGCCGCTTCGCCAGAGGACTCAACGAGCCCCTGGGGATAAAGGCCGTTCGCAACAGCCTTTACGTCGTGCAGAAGCCAGAGTTGACCCGCATCACGGACACCGACGGCAATGGCGAAGCGGACATGTTCGAGACGGTCAACGCCGATTGGGGCTACACCGGCAATTACCACGCCTTTGCGTTCGGCCCAATGATCGACTCGCAAAACAACTTCTACGCGCTCCTTTGCGGGCAACGCGGCCGCTGGGATGTGCCGTTTGTCGGCTGGTGCCTGAAGATCAGTCCGGACGGAAAGAACCTGGAGGGTTTTTGCCGCGGGCTGCGCGCGCCGAACGGCTTTGGGTCCTACGGGCCCGACGGCGATCTGTTCATGGCCGACAACCAGGGCAATTGGGTCGGCGCATGCAAGCTGAACCATCTTCAGCGCGGGCGGTTTTACGGCTATCCGTCCGGCACGCCGGCGCCCCAGTCCGAGTACCAGCAGCCGAAATCGTTCGCGCCGCCGGCGATTTGGTTTCCGCGCCGCTGGTCGCCATCGACCAGTGGATTCGTCACCATCGAGGACGACCGCTTCGGCCCGTTCCAAGGGCAGATGCTGGTGGGAGATTTCCAGAATGCCGTCGTGATGCGCGTCTTTTTGGAGAAAGTCAACGGCGAGTGGCAAGGCGCGGTGTGGCCCTTTGCTCGAGGATTCCTGTCCGGCGTGAATCGCCTTGCGATGGGTCCGGATGGCAAACTCTATGTCGGTGGCCTGAAGAATGCGGCGTGGGCCGCGATTGCTCCCAGGGAGTCTTCCCTCGAACGCGTGAGGTTTACCGGCAAGATTCCTTTTGAAATCAAAGAAGCGCGTGCAACGTCGAGTGGGATGGACTTGATCTTCACCCAAACGGTGGACCCGGTCACGGCGGGCAACGCCGACAATTACGACGTGCGGCAATTCACTTACCTGTATCACGAACCCTACGGCTCGCCCGAAATCGACCACGAGGGAAAGAAGGACAGCTCGACGCCCATCAGCATGAAGAAGGCAGAGGTTTCAGCCGATCGCCTGAGCACACGCCTGGTGTTGGACGGATGGAAAAGCGGCTACGTCACCTGGGTGCGCTGCCTGGATATCCAAAACTCCAACGGCCAGCCGCTCTGGCACGACTCGTTCTACTATACGCTGAATCAAGTTCCGGCCCGCCAGGGAGAGCGGGCAACACGGTCGGATTGATTTGCTTTTCGCGTGAGATCCCGTTTCTTCTCCCTCTCCTCCTCAAAAAAGGAGGAGAGGGCCGGGGAGAGGAGGTTGCTTTACAGTATAGGAATCCCCCTCTCTCCGGCTTTCTCCCCACTCGTTCCTCGCGGGGAGAGAGAGGAAAAAGCTTAGTGGTCCATTTCATAAATACGCTCACGTTCGCGGCAAGGGATTTTTCGGCCAGACGAGGCGCGAGCGACGAGCATATCCCGAAGTGGATCTGTAAGGAGCAAGCAACGAAGTCTGGCGAAAAAGAACTGCCGCCCTTCGGGTTGCGCCG
>VHCZ01000402.1 GCA_016871535.1 Verrucomicrobiota bacterium | reverse complement strand
ATGAAAAGCTTCCAAGATTCCGGAATTCCCGCACTCCGCTCCTGCCTGACTAAAGCAAATTCGTGGCGTAACTCATGGATGTTCGCGGTTTTGCTTGGTTTGTCGGAGGCCACGCTCGGCGAAGAGCTGAGCGGCAGCGACATCCTCAAGAAATCCGAAGCCGCTTACGCCGCGGTGAAGACTTATGTGGGAACCACAATCGTGCAGGGCAAGAGCGAAATCGGCGGCACCAAGGTGGAACAAACTTCATCAGCCAAAGTCACCTTCATGCGGCCGGGCAAAGTCCGCATCGAAGGCCAGACCGCCAGCCAGGGAACTTCATTCAAGGGCGGCCATCCCTTCACGATTGTGAGTGACGGCAAGAAAACCTGGAGCGCCTGGCCCCTGCAGCACAACGGCGCCTTTGTGGAGGTCTCGAGTGTGTCCGGTGCGGGCAAAGGAAGTGTCGCTCAAGGCGCAGCCGAACTGATGGCGTCCGCGTTGATGAAGAGCGACGGCGCCTGGACGGGCGGGAGCGATCCCTTCATCGTGCCGCGATTGGAGGGATCAAAGGTGGAAGGCCATGAAGCGATCGATGCTGCGGACTGTTTCAAACTCATCAGCAAGCACGCTGAGCTTGGCGACGTGACGTTGTGGATTGACTCGAAGACTTTCCTCCTTCGCCGGATCTTGATCGAACTCGACGAACAGCAATTGGCCGCGCAGGCAAAGAAAATGGAGGCCACGTTCAAGCGGCTTGGCAAAGAACCTCCCCAAAGGCCTGTGCCCATCAAATCCATGGTCCGAACTTTTTCATTCAAGGACGAGAAAATCGACGGCTCGGTGAATGAAACGAACTTCGTGGATCCGAGGAAGAACTGATCTGACGCTTGAAAGTTGTCAGAGGCGCCCACTTTTCTTCGGTTTCTCGCATTTTGACTGACTCGTCGGTTCGGAAAGCTTGAGCCGAGTTCCAGAGCGTGTTATCGAACGCAGGTGAAGAAGCAAGAGCCGAATCGCCGCCGAAGCCAGGCATCGGCTTCAAACGCGAATCGGGCGGAGCTCAGGCAAGCCGGCCAGGGGAAGGGAATCGTGCTTGGGCTTCTCGGCGCCGGGTTGATCGCGTGCGCTGGCTTCTTCTTTTTCTGGAATCGGAGCCAGAAATCAACCGTGGCCGAGCGCTACGTGCCTCGCCCGAAAGGGACGCTCACCTTCACAAAGGACATTGCGCCGATTATTTTTCAACGTTGCGCGTTTTGCCATCGCCCCGGCCAATCCGCTCCTTTTGCGCTCCTAAGTTTTGCCGAAGTGAAGAAGCGGGCCGAGCAGATCGCTGACGTGACCGCCCGGCGTTACATGCCGCCGTGGCTCCCGGAACCGGGCCACGGCGATTTCGCGGACGAACGCCGGCTGACGGAGGATGAGTTGGGCCGCCTCCAGCAGTGGATCGCCGAAGGCGCGGTCGAGGGGAATCCCTCCGATCTGCTGCCCTTGCCCAAATGGACCGAAGGCTGGCATCTCGGCCAACCGGATCTCGTGGTCAAGATGCCCCTGGCTTACACGCTGCCGGCAGAGGGCAAGGACGTGTATCGCAACTTCGTTTTTTCCATCCCGGTTTCGGCGGCGCGTTTCGTGAAGGGCGTCGAGTTTCTGCCGGGCAACGCCCAGGTCGTGCATCACGCCTTCATTCAAGTGGACGAGACCGGCCAATCGCGCCGCCTCGCCGCACGTCAGAATCCGCCCGGTTTCGACGGCATGGAATTGCCGGATACCGCGATCATGCCGGGCGGCCAATTGCTCGGCTGGCAGCCGGGCAAAGTGCCTTACTTCGCGTCGGACGGTCTGGCCTGGGTCTTAAAACCGAACACTGATCTCGTTTTGCAATTGCACATGAATCCCACGGGCAAACCCGAAACGGTGCAGCCCACGCTCGGATTCTATTTCACCGATCAAGCGCCGACGAACGTCGCGTTCCGCATCAAGCTGGCCCATTTTGAAATGGACATTCCGCCCGGCGCGACGGACTACGCGGTCGAACAATCCTACACGTTGCCGATCGATCTCAGCCTGGTCCGCGTCAGCGCGCACGCGCATTATTTGGGAAAGAAGCTTCAGGGCTACGCCGTTTTGCCGGACGGAGAAAAGCGCTGGCTGATTTCCATCCCGGACTGGGATTTTTTTTGGCAAGGCGATTACCGGTACAAAGAGCCGGTGTCGTTGCCGAAGGCGACGAAGCTGGTCATGCACTACACCTACGACAACAGCACCAACAACGTCCGCAACCCGAACCGCCCGCCAAAGCCGGTGCGCTTCGGTTTGCAGACCACAGACGAAATGGCGGAACTGTTTTTCCAGGCGGCTCCGAAGAATCCAGAAGAGCGCGCGGTCCTCGCCAAAGATTACTTCGAGAAGTTCACCGAGATCAGCATGAACTACTTTCGGTTTCGGCTGCGTCTCGACCCGAATGATGCGCACGCGCGCATGCGGCTGGGCCGGGCTTTGTCATCGCGCGGCCAGGCGAGCGATGCTGTCCCCCATCTCCTGGCGGCGATCCGGCTCAAGCCGGATGATGACAAGGCGCACTACGAACTGGGTTATTTGCTTCTCCTCCAAAAGCAATTGCCCGCTGCCGAACAGGAATTCCGCGCGGTGATTCGATTAAACCCCGACGACTACCAGGCGTTCGGCAACCTGGGTTACATTTGTCTCCAAAAAGGGCGCCGCCAGGAAGCGCAAAGCTTTTTTGAAACGGCCCTGCGCCTGAATCCGGACGACGCCGTGGCTCGAAGAAATCTGGACTTGCTGAAGTCCAAACCCTAACCATAGCGGCCTTCGATGTAGTCGGCGGTTTTCTGATTCTTGGGCGCGAGAAACAATTCCTCGGTTCGGCGATGCTCCACCAACTCGCCCAGGAGCATGAAGATGCACTCGTCGCTGGCGCGGCGCGCTTGCGCCATGTTGTGCGTCACGATCACAATCGTGTAGCGGCCTTTCAACGCCAACATGAGTTCCTCAATGGCGCGAGTGCCTTCCACGTCGAGCGCGGAACACGGTTCGTCCATGAGGATGACCTCCGGCTTGAGCGGCAGCAACCGCCCGATGCAGAGCTTTTGCTGCTGTTCGAGCTGCAGCCCGGTGGCCTTCGCGTCGAGCCGGTCCTTGAGATCGTTCCAGAGGCCGACCTCCGTGAGCGCTTGTTCGACCGCGGCGTCCAGCTCGGTTCGCGACGGCTTCTGCTCGCGGTGGAGCCGCAGGCCAAAGACCACGTTCTCATACACCGAAATCGGCAGCGGGTTCGGGCGCTGGAACACCATGCCGACGCGTTTGCGGAGCTCGATCAGCGAAACATCCGGGTCGTAGATATTTTTGCCGAGAATTTTGATTTCGCCCTTCGTGGTGACGTAATCGTAGCGTTCGTTGACTCGATTGAAGCAGCGCAACAACGTCGTTTTGCCGCAGCCACTCGGCCCGATGAGCGACGTGGCGAGGCCGTGCCGGATGTTGACACTGACGTTGATGAGCGCCTGGAACTTGCCGTACCAGAGGCAAACGTCGCGCGTCGTGATGCTGAATTGGACCGGATCACTCATCTGTGTCG